>DAOWCR010000099.1 GCA_030639445.1 Dehalococcoidales bacterium | reverse complement strand
GTCAAACCACCACTTTGGATATTTCTGCCTGAACAGGAGCATCAAGATTATCGTCACAAATACAAGTCCAGCCCATCCGTATTCATATTCAGCGCTGGATAGTAGACCTATGACGATAGCGATTGGAATGGCTGTGAAAATCCTGAAAAAAGTTGTTAGCCTGTTAAGATTTCTATCAGGGTAGTCGATAGACAAATTAACTGGATATACACTCGAAGTTTCTGCCATAATAATCCCTCCCAATTGTTAGTACTACTGTATTCAGTATTATACCACTGGCTGTCAAGCATTATAACAGGCCCAGATTCTCGCCGTGGAGCTCCGCCCAATAGGGAAACGCGCGGAGGCAAGTCCATAAGGCGTATGGTACTCGTCTGGGCTCCGGCGAGCCCCGTTTCGCGGCGTGGGGCTGGTGGGAATAGTCTGGCTCCCCGAGCTGGACTCGAACCAACAACCTAGCGGTTAACAGCCGCCCGCTCTACCATTGAGCTATCGGGGAATGCCCCGGCTGGCCACCCGTTATTATCCACCTGCATCATGTATCAAGTCAAGTTCGGTTATTTTGGAGGATGATTTGAAACCTATCCCCCTGCCCCCTTCCCTTGGTAAGGGAAGGGGGAGTTTGGTAAGAGAGGGGGCTTCACCCCCTCCTTTCAAGGCAAGAGATACCAGAGGAGAGTCCAAGAGAGGCGAAGCCTCCAAATACGCTTATGGAGAGTTTTAGAGGGGTTTCACCCCTCTAAAATAACTATTTCCCCCTCCCTTATCAAAGGGAGGGGGATAAAGGGGGTGGGTTCCCTAATAACATAACTAAAGGGGGTGAGGTCAATAAACGGTTCAGCTATTCCTGATGGCTGAAAGACCACACGGCCAGCAGTATCATCGCTGTCCCGAACGCCGCCAGCACGACGACGTTGTCCCAGAGTGACATGGTATGCCCGAACAGGCTGATACCGAAGGCAGAACCGGGTGCCGCTCCCAGCATAACCTCCCGGATAGGCGCGATGCCGTAGGTCGCCGGGTTAATTTTCACCAGGACATTCAGCCACGCCGGCAATCCCTGCAGCGGGAAGAATGCCCCGGACAGGAACACCATGGGAAACAGCAACATCTGCATCGCCGCCTGGAACGCCTCCATAGAGCGGATACGCGTGGCCAGCAGGATACCCAGCGAGCCCAGGGAAGCCGCCAGCAGGAGCATTAACGGCACCAGCGCCAGCACCGTCCACAATGAAAGCGAGACGCCAATCAGGGGGGCGAAAATCAGAATGACCAGTCCCTGGAGCAGCGCCACCGTGGCCGAACCCAGCGTTTTCCCCACGGCCACCGAGGCGCGGCTGATGGGCGCCACCAGCACTTCCTTGAGAAAACCGAACTCCCGGTCCCAGACCACGGACATCCCGGCCATAAACGAGGTCATCAGCACCGTCATGCCGACAATGCCGGGGAAAATGAACTTGGTGAAATCAATGCCGGGCCCGAGGGCGCCCATCCGGGCGCTGAGGCCGCTGCCAAACACGAACAGGAAAAGGAGGGGAAAGATTACCGACCCGGCCAGGCGCATTTTATCATGCCAGAAGCGGAGTATATCCCGGTACCAGATGGTGTAGACGCCTCGCAGGTGGTTCATCTTTTCCTCCTAGCGCCGCATACGCCGGCCGTGCTCCCGCACCATGGCCTTGAGGGTATCGGTCACTTCC
The DNA here is from genome assembly GCA_030639445.1 of Dehalococcoidales bacterium. Lineage (GTDB taxonomy): Bacteria > Chloroflexota > Dehalococcoidia > Dehalococcoidales > RBG-16-60-22. The sequence continues at coordinate 2,961 of DAOWCR010000099.1, read as the reverse complement.
TCCTCCCTTATTTCTCGTCCGGTCAGCTTGAGAAAGACATCATCCAGGCTTGGGCGGTGCAGACTGACCCTCAGTATCCGGGTGCTAAATTCCCGGATAAAGTCCGGGAGGAATTCCTCTCCGTTGGTCACCTCAAAGCAGAGCCCATCGCTATCATGCCTGGCCTCAATCCGGTAGCGAGATTTTATCTCCTCGGCCGCCCGGCCGTTATCATCGGTCTTCACCGTGATAATATCCTTACTCACCATCTTCTTGAGGTTTTCCGGGGTGTCCATGGCGATAAGCTTGCCATAGTCAATGATGGCAATGCGGTCGGCTTTATCCGCCTCGTCCATATAGTGGGTGGTCAGGAAGATGGTCGTTCCCTCACGCTGCCGCAGCTCTAGGATATACTCCCAGATGCGATTACGTGTCTGCGGGTCGAGTCCCAGCGTGGGCTCATCAAGGAAGAGCACCCTGGGGTGATGAAGCAGACCCCGGGCCAGCTCCAGGCGGCGTTTCATGCCCCCGGAGTAAGTGCGCACTTCATTATGGCGCTTGTCCCAGAGCTCCACCATCCGGAGCAGCTGCTCCATCCGCGGCCCCCGGACCGAGGCCGGCACGCCGTAGACCAGGGCGTGAAAGCGCAGGTTTTGCCATCCGCTGAGCCGCTCGTCAAGGCTGGGGTCCTGAAAGACCAGCCCGATTGTCCGGCGCACCTGGCTCTGCTGGCGTATCACGTCCAGGCCGTTAATCATGGCACGTCCTGAGGTCGGTTTCGCCAGGGTGCACAGGATGTTGATGGTGGTGGTCTTACCCGCCCCGTTCGGACCCAGGAAACCAAAAATCTCCCCCGGGGCCACGCTGAAACTGATGTCAGCCACCGCCGCCAGTTCCCCGAATTTCTTGACCAGGTTTTCCACCCGGATAATGTCATCGGCCATACGCTACTATTGTAGCATTTTAGGTTCATCGTTGTTTAGCCGCGTAAAATACGGTAATATTAGGATAAGCGTACCCGGGTGAAATACCCGCGGAAAGACCAAAGCAATGAGATATAGAAGCTACCAGGGTTTCAGCCTGAACCCCATACTGACTCTGATAATAGTGAACCTGCTGCTGTTTATCGCTACGAGGATAGTCCCGGATATCAGGACTTCTCTGTGGTTGCGGCCGGCCGGTTTCCTGAATCAGCCCTGGGTGATACTGACCAGCATGTTCATCCATGGTAGTTTCTGGCATATCTTCGCCAATATGCTGACGCTTTTTTTCTTCGGGAGCTCCCTGTCCCGGCTGGTGGGACAGGGCCGGTTTCTCTTCGTCTACTTTGCCGGGGGTATACTGGGTAATATTTGCTATATAGTGCTGACGCTGCTCGGCGCTATTTCAGCCATCGGCTTCCTGGGCTCGCCGTTTACCCCCGCCGCCGGCGCCTCCGGGGCTATCTTTGCCCTGGCCGGCGCGCTGGTCGTGATGCGGCCCAGGCTGACCGTCTTTATCTTCCCCATACCCGCCCCCATTCCCCTCTGGATAGCCGTAACCGGCGGTTTTCTTATCCTGTCCTTTCTACCGCATATCGCCTGGCAGGCTCACCTGGGGGGACTGGTGCTCGGCCTTATCGCCGGCTACTTCTTTCGCCGGAAAGAACGCTATTCCTTTTAGACCGAATAAAAATATGACCCTAAACATTCCGTAGCTTACATGCCTTTTTGCCCGGGAAATTGTTCCGCCGCCGGCCCGCGCTGATTCCCTTCCCTCATATATGGAGACCTCCCTCCCTTTGTCTCCCTTTCCTTAGAATTTGGTGACCTCACCCCCTGTCCCCCTCTCCTTTGATAAGGAGAGGGGGAATGTTTTGAAAAGAGGGACTTCGCCTCTCTGAGACGCCCCATTGATTTTATTTTTTTTCAAGGGAGAGGAGACTATTGTAGAAAGGGGGCTTGTGTTCCTCTTAAACGCCCCACATGGTTAACTCAAAGCAAAGAAAGCTAGAACACCCCCTATTGTTAATTCAGAGAAAGGAGAGTCAAAAGAAGACGAAGCCTCCGAATAGTATTTATCGGGAGTTTTAGAGGGACAAACCTCAAAATGTGCTTATCGGGAGTTTTAGAGGGACTTCGTCCCTCTAACGTAAACCCTCCCCCTTCCCCTTACAAAGGGGAAGGGGGACAAAGGGGGATGGGGTCACCTGATAAAAAACTAAAGGGGGAGGGTTCCTAATAAGTAACTATAAGGGGGATGGGGTTACCAAATAATACCTGAAGGGGATGAGGTTAATAAACTATTGAATGAACAACCTGGCTAGCCCAGCTCTTTCACCAGCCGGGCAATGCGCGCCAGGGCTTCATCGATGTCCTCAGTACTGACCATGCGATTAGTAACAGCTCTAACTTTCCGTCCGCCACGGTTAATAACCCTGACACCCCGGGCATGCATTCGCTGGAGGAACTCGGGGCCGGAAATAGCGGTGGGCGACTCGAAATTGACGATATTGGTCGGGACTTTCTCGGGACGGAGACTGAGGCCGGGGATGCCGGCCAGGCCTTCCGCCAGCTTCCGGGCGTTGGCGTGGTCTTCCGCCAGACGGTCGACCATTTTCTGCACCGCCACGATGCCGGCGGCGGCGATGACCCCCGCCTGGCGCATGCCTCCCCCCAGCATCTTGCGCCGCTTGCGCGCCCGCTTCACAAACTCCTGAGTCCCACAGATGAGAGAGCCCACCGGAGCGCTGAGGCCCTTGGAGATGCAGAAGCAGACCGAGTCCGCCGGCCCCGCCAGTTCACTGGCGGGCACATTTAAAGCCACCGCGGCGTTGAAGATGCGGGCCCCGTCCAGGTGGACCTGAAGCCCGTGCTGATGGGCGAGTTGGGCAATGCTGGCCGTGTATTCGGGAGTCAGTACGGCGCCGCCGCAGCGGTTATGGGTATTCTCCAGGCAGAGCAGGGTGGTCTGCGGGAAATGGACGTTTTCGGTGCGGATGGC
>DAOWCR010000126.1 GCA_030639445.1 Dehalococcoidales bacterium | reverse complement strand
TATTAATGCTAGAATGCAGGGAAAAAGGGCGCTGGTAGAGGAAAATTCAAATGCCTTCCGGTGATACAGGTAAAGGGCACCGCCGGAGACTGCGGGAAAAGTTTATCAAGTCGGGACTGGCCGGCTTCCACGATTATGAGATTGTGGAGCTGCTGCTGACCCTGGGCTCGCCCCGCAAGGACTGCAAACAGCCGGCGAAGGAAGCCATCAAGCGGTTCCAGACCCTGAGGGGAGTCCTGGCCGCTCCCCTGGATGAGCTGCAGCAGATAGACGGCATTGGGCCGCACAGTGCCGCCGGCATCAAGCTGGTGCAGGAAGTAGCCCGGGAGTTTCTCAAGGAGAAAATCCTGGAAAGGCCCTTTTACAAGTCTGCCCGGGAGGTCTTTGACTACCTCTACCACGCCATGCGAGACCTGAAAAAAGAGGTATTCAAGGTTATTTACCTGAACAGCCAGAATCAAATCCTGGAGACGGTAGACCTCTTTGAAGGTACGGTGAACGGCAGTTCCGTTTCTCCCCGCGAGGTGATAGCCGGCGCCATTAAACATAATGCCGCCTCACTGATTTTCGTTCATAACCATCCTTCGGGCAGTCCTGAGCCCAGCGCGAATGATAAAGAGCTGACCCGGGAGCTGGTCTATGCCGGAAAGATAATGCGACTAAAGGTCCTGGACCATATTATCATCGGGGATAACCGCTACTTCAGCTTCTCCGGCGAGGGACTGGTGCAGGAATACGAGATGGACTTCCTGAACTTGAAACTGAGGGGCACCTCTGAAGCGAAACGAAGGCTTTCTCGAGCCAGACAACCCCGGGAATATACCTGAGGGCGACTGCCGGAAAGACAGGCAGGTGGTTTACCTAAAATAATGGCCTTAAAGAGTAACCGTGGCGCCTTCCAGACGGAGAAGGCGTTTTTTCATCTCCAGGCCGCTGGTGAAGCCGCCCAGTCCGCCGCCGCTGGCCAGTACCCGGTGGCAGGGCACGATAATGGGCAAGGGGTTCCGGCCGAGGGCCTGGCCTACCGCCCGCGCCGCCTCTGGCTGTTTAATCTTCTCGGCTATCCAGCCGTAGCTTCTGGTCTCCCCGTAAGGAATTAATCGGGCGGCTTCCCATACCCGGCGCCGAAATTCGGTGCCGCCGGACAAATCAAGTTTGTCGGGGAAGTTTACCTTGTGCCCGCCGTAGTAGAGGATAAACCGTTTCATCAGGTCCTGAAAGAGGTGGGGTGACCGGTCAGCCTGGTCGATACCGGTGCCAAGCTGCTGGCGGATTTCCCGGGCCGAGGGGCGGGGGAGGATGACGCGCCGCAGCCCCGCGGCTGAGCTCAGCAGGCCCACCCAGCCCATATCGGTATTAAAGATGGTATAGGTTAGCGGCTGGGTCATCGGCACACCTCCTGAGTCATACTTACGGTTTATCCGGCTGGCGGCGGCGCTGGAGTGTGGCCCCCAGGACTATCAGGGCTGCCCCGAGTAAAATCCCGACTATCACCTGGAGCGGCCGCGGTATATTCATACTGAAGAAGAAGGCGAAGGTATAGAGACCGGCCACATAGGCGAGGGCGCGGGCAATAGTGTGTGCCTTGATGGGCTTCTGTCTTATCGCTCGGAAGATAAGCCAGCCGATGAAAGCTAATGAAGCCAGTACGGCCACGGCGGTCAGCACTTATTTCACCATCCTATATCCTCAAAGTATTTACTCAGGCAGGCGAACATCCCCACCGTCAGCAGCAGGGCCACCAGCTTACCTGCCTCGGAAAGGTTCTGCAGATACTCGGCGGCCAGGTAGCCGAGGGCCGCCAGGCAGAACAGGATGCCAAAACCGAATAATACGTATTCCAGCTTCATGTCTTCAAATCTCCTGAAATTATCCGGGCCGGACCGGGACAGGCTTTGGCGGATAGGCGGGATAATGGGTGTAAATGACTATTTTCCGCTCTATTTCCCCTCTCTTTATGATTAAAGTAAAGTCATAGCTCTGTTCGGCAGGAACATCGGCGGGCAGAAGCTCGGCGGTATCCACCACCCACTCCAGCTGTCCCTGGTTAAAGGCGCCAATTGACAGCGGCTGTGAGATTAAGTCGCGCACTTTTTCCTGGCTGTGCCAGACGGAGACTTCAATATCGGCCGTATAGGCGGAGAACCGGCGGTTGGCTACCTCATATTGGAAAAAGGCCTTTTCGCCCCAGTTTACCCCCGTTGACCAGAACCGGTCCGACTGGCGCCAGGCATCCGGTTCTATGGTCTGCTCCTGTTCGCCGGCCGTGATACGTATGGTGTCATAAACGCCCATGTAGCCGTCAACAATAAGTATGGCAATAAGGCCGAGAAAACAGGCCAGGGTCAGATACAGGAACAGGTTTCTTCGCCGGGTGGGCATATATCTCAGGTCCTCTCCGTGGATGTTGGTGGGAATTTATTTATACCATAAAGCGAGCGGGGAAGGCAAGTCTCACCGGAACTTTTATTGACCCCGCCTGTTCAGTTTTATGTAGTAACCCCATACCCCTTTAATTATGTTTATTAGGTGACCCTCCCCCCTTTAGGTTCTTAGTTTGGTAACCCCCATCCCACTTTGGTTTTTATTAGGGAACCCACCCCCTTTATCCCCCCTTTGATAAGGGAGGGGGAATTATATGCAAGGGAGACTTCGCCTCTCTTTGACTCTCCTTGCTCCGAGTTAAGAATGTGGGATGTTTAAGAGGGGCGTCAGCCCCTCTTCCTCAAATCTTCCCCCTCTCC
>DAOWCR010000021.1 GCA_030639445.1 Dehalococcoidales bacterium | reverse complement strand
CAAATGTATTTATAGGGAGTTTCAGAGGGACGAAGTCCCTCTGACATTAACCTCCCCCTTCCCCTTGAGAAGGGGAAGGGGGATAAAGGGGGATGGGGTTAGTAAAAATTGCTATTTAACCCCGGCCAGCTCCTGGCCAAACGCCAGCAGCCGGGCCACTCTGGCCGGTGAGTCACTTTCGGCGTAGATGCGGAGCACCGGCTCCGTCCCGGAAAACCTTATCAGCAGCCAGGTGTTGTCCGCCAGGATAAAGCGGAAGCCATCAGCCCTATCCACCCTGGCCACTTTTACCCCTTCAATAGATTGCGGAGGGTTCTCCTGGAGGCGGACCATGATATTCCGGCGTTCCCCGGCGGGAAACTTGACATCCGCCCGCTGGTAGTAGTGAGGTCCCACTTTACCGTAGAGATAGTCCAGGAGCTCCGATGGCGTCTTGCCGGTCTTCACCATCAGGTCGAGGAAAAAGAGACAGGCCAGGACACCATCACGTTCGGACACGTGGCCCCGGAAACCATAGCCACCGCTCTCCTCCCCGCCGATAAGCGCATCTTCGGCGCGCATGAGCGGGGCAACATATTTGAAGCCCACCCCCGTCTCATGTACCGGCACGTCAAATATTTCCCCCAGGCGATACAGCATACTGGTGGAGGTTATCGTCTTAACGATAGGGCCGCGTTGGCCGCGCACCTCCAGCACGTAGAGGGCGAGCAGGGCAAAGACCTGGAGCTGGGTCAGGAACGTCCCCTTTTCGTCAACAATACCCATGCGGTCGGCGTCCCCGTCAGTCGCCAGGCCCACATCCGCTTTTTGTTTCTTCACGGTAGATGAGAGTTTCGCCAGGTTAACGGCAATCGGTTCGGGCTGGATGCCCGGGAAGAGCGGATTGCGCTCGCCATTTATCTCAGTCAACTCGATGGCGCCGCCCTCCAGTATCATCTTGAGATAGCCCGCCCCGGCACCGTACATGGAGTCAACCACCACTTTAAGGCCGGCCCGGCGCAGTTTCTCCAGGTCAATTAATTTAGCCACCTGATTTAAGTAGACCGGAGTCAGGTTAATATCGGCCACCAGCCCCTGCGCCGAAGCTTCCGGCAGCGGCAACCGGCTTACTTTGCCGTTTTGCAGAGTCCGGGCAATAAATTTCTCGATCTGAGCGGTAACCTCGTCCGGAGCGCTGGAGCCGTGTTCATCTTTATATTTAAAGCCGTTCCAGATGGCCGGGTTATGGCTGGCGGTGATGATAACCGCCCCACCCGCCTGCTGCGCCAGGACGCCAAAGCTGATAATCGGCGTCGGTGTTGCCTTAGTACAGAGGTACGCTTTTATACCGTTGCCGGCGATGACTTCGGCCACCGCCGCGGCAAAATCTTCGGAGGCGAAACGGGTGTCATAGCCGATAACCAGTCCCCGGCCGGCCAGCCCCGCCTGTTTCAGGTAGTCCGCCACCCCCTGCGCACAGGCACACACATTCTCAAAGGTAAAGTCCCGGGCAATAACCGCCCGCCAGCCGTCGGTGCCGAACTTGATGGGGTTATCTATAGCTACCTCACCCCCCTTAGATTTTTTTTTGGGTGACCCTCCCCCTTTTATCCCCCTCCCTTTGATAAGGGAGGGGGAAAAGTTTGGGAAGAGGGGCTTCGCCCCTCTTGGACTCCCCTACTTCCCCAGCGCCTCTTTTCTGAGCATCTCGGCTTTGTCGGTCTTTTCCCAGGGGAGGTCAAGGTCATCCCGCCCGAAGTGCCCGTAGGCCGCGGTGGACTGGTAGATGGGGCGGCGCAGGTCAAAATCCCGGATAATCGCCCCCGGTCTCAGGTCAAAGTGTTTCTTAATCAGGTCTTTAATCAGCTGGTTATCCACCCTGGCCGTGCCGAAAGTCTCAATCGAGACGGAGAGAGGGTGCGCCACGCCAATGACGTACGAAATCTGGATTTCCAGCCGTTCCGCCAGTCCCGCCGCCACGATATTTTTAGCGATGTAACGGGCGGCGTAAGTCGCCGAGCGGTCAACCTTGGTCGGGTCCTTACCCGAGAAAGCGCCCCCGCCGTGCCGGGCAATGCCGCCGTAAGTGTCCACCAGGATCTTCCGCCCGGTAAAACCGGTATCTGACACCGGCCCGCCGATGACAAACCGGCCGGTAGCATTAACGTAGAACCTGGTCTCACTATCTAACAGTGAAGCCGGGACAACCGCCTTGATTACTTTCTCAATAATGTCCTGCGCCATTTTATCCCGGCCGACATCATCATCATGCTGGGCGGCAATAACCACGCTGGTCACGCGTTTCGGCGTGCCCTTCTCGTATTCCACGGTTACCTGCGACTTGCCGTCGGGGCGGAGGTAAGGCAAAGTTTTATCCTTCCTGACCCGGGCCAGGCGCTGACACAGCCGGTGCGACAGAGAAATCGGTAAAGGCATAAGCTCCGGTGTCTCGTTACAGGCAAAACCGACCATCATTCCCTGGTCGCCGGCCCCGACTTTATCCAGGTCATCAACCGCGGCGCTTTCCTTGGCCTCCAGCGATTTGCTTACCCCCATATCAATGTCACCGGACTGCTCGTTAATGGAGACCATCACCCCGCAGGACTGATAGTCAAACCCGTACGCGGGACTGGTATAGCCGACGTCGCGAATCACCCGGCGCACTATCTGCGGCACGTCAACATAGCAGCTTGTCGTAACTTCGCCGAGGACAATCACCATCCCGGTCGTCACCGCCGTCTCACAGGCCACCCGGCCATACGGGTCTTTTTCCAGGATGAAATCAAGAATCGCGTCCGATATCTGGTCACAAAGTTTGTCGGGGTGTCCTTCGGTAACTGACTCCGAGGTCAGCAGGTAGTTCGACGAACTGGCAAAACTATTGGCCATTTTCCCCTCCTTCTATATTATGTCAAATAGACTTTCCCTAAGTCCCCTCTTCCCAGCTGGTCAGATATTTCTCCTGTTCCGGGGTCAAACTATCAATCGCAATGCCCATAGCCTGTAGCTTTAACCGGGCTATCTGTTTGTCGATTTCTTCCGGCACCGGGTAGACCCTGGACTCCAGCTCTCCCCTGTTTTTCACTATATACTCCAGGGACAGGGCCTGGTTGGCAAAGCTCATGTCCATCACGCTGGCGGGATGCCCTTCCGCCGCCGCCAGGTTAATAAGCCTCCCCTCCCCCAGCAGATACACGCGGCGGCCGTCTTTCAGGGTATATTCGTCAACGAAGTCTCGTATACGCCGCTTACCGCGTGACAGGCCCTCCAGGGCCGGGATATTAACTTCCACGTTAAAATGCCCGCTGTTGGCCACGATAGCCCCGTCTTTCATCACCTGGAAATGGGCTTTATCAATGACATTTTTATCGCCGGTGGTGGTCACAAAGATATCACCCACCCTGGCCGCTTCCGCCAGCGGCATGACCTGATAGCCGTCCATAACCGCTTCCAGGGCCCGGACCGGCGCCACTTCAACGACGATTACCTGGGAACCCAGCCCCTTGGCTCTCAGGGCCACGCCATGCCCGCACCAGCCGTAGCCACAGACCACCACCTTTTTCCCCGCCCACAGGATATTGGTAGCGCGGGTAATACCGTCTATGGTGCTCTGGCCGGTGCCGTAGCGATTATCAAAGAGGTACTTGGTCTGGGCGTCATTGACCGCGATTATCGGGTACTTCAGCTTACCCGCCTTCTCCAGGCTGCGCAGCCGGACCACGCCGGTGGTGGTCTCCTCGGTGCCGCCGATGACATTAGCCAGCAGGTCGCTCCGTTTGGTATGCAGGGTGGTCACCAGGTCGGCGCCATCATCCACGGTAAGCTGGGGTTTATGGTCCAGCGCCGTACTGATATGCCGGTAATATGTCTTCTCATCCTCTCCCTTGATAGCACTGGTGGGAATGTCATATTCCACCAGCGCCGCCGCCACGTCGTCCTGGGTGCTCAGCGGGTTGGAGGCGCACATAATGACATCGGCGCCGCCCTCCTTCAAGGCGAGCCCCAAATTGGCCGTTTCGGTGGTAATATGCAGGCAGGCCGAAATCCGGACGCCCTTTAGCGGCTTCTCGGCGGCAAACCTTTCCCGGATTAGCTTCACCACCGGCATTTCCCGGTACGCCCACTCGATGCGCTGCCGGCCACCTTCGGCCAGTAACTGGTCTTTAACTTCATAGTTATGTAAAGTCACTGATAACTCCTTTGATTGACAAATGGCACACTGAATTTAATGATACACTGAGATACAGGGGTAGTTCAAGCTGCACCCATTAACCATACTATTTAGCTGCCTCACCTCCTGTATCCCCCTCTCCCTGCTTCCAGAGAAGGGGAAGATTTTAGCAAAGAGGGCCAGAGGCCCCTCGCCAACATCCCGCGGTCTGAACTCGGAGCCTAGCGAGTCAAGGAACTCCCCGGAAATTCGGGAGGTGGCCGCCGTTTGTCCTGTAGTCTGAAGGTAACCTAATTCTAACGATTTCAGACGGAAGAGGTTAGTCCTAAAAGGCTCAAAATCCTGAGCCGCTCGGGTCAAATTAGTGAGCTGATAGACCATGGTTCCCCTCTTCCTTACGCCGGAATAGAACCTTCAGGCCACCACTCTCTTCTCCTCAAAGGGACGGACATTAAGAGAGAGTCTGAGAGAGGTGAAGTCACCAAATATATTTATAGGGAGTGTTAGAGGAGCGAAGCCTGAAAAGGGGAGAGTTAAAGGGGAGATGGGGGTCACCAAATCAAAACTTTAGGGAGAACCTCTCAATCGCCACTTTTATAATCCTGTCAAAAACGCTTATAATTAAAGAGTGAAAAGGTATCAGCTCATAGAACACACGGCGGATACGGGGCTGGTCGCCTACGGACAGACTCTGGCCGAGGCGTTCGCCAATGCCGCCTATGGCCTCTTCTCCATAATCGCCGAACTAAAGACAGTAAAAGAGACTGAGTCCCGCCGGCTGGAAATCAGCGAGGATGACCCGGAGGCCCTGCTTTTCGAGTGGCTTAACCGCCTCATCTACCTCTTTGACGTCGATATGATTCTGCTCAAGAGATTTGAAATAACCGACTTCAACGGGCATCGACTGAAGGCCACCTGCTATGGCGAAAAATACGACCCATCCCGGCACAGGCTGAAAACCGGAGTCAAGGCGGCCACTTACCATCTGCTCAAGGCCGACCAGGAGAAAAACCAGGTCCGCGTTATCTTTGATATTTAGGAGGCGCTGCTATGCCCCAATGGAATGGACCGCTAGAAAAGATAGACGACTACCGCTGGCGTATTCCCAAGAGCTACAAAGCGGGCATGCGCGTGCCGGGGATAATCTATGCCGACGAAGCGATGGCGCAGCAAATCCGGCAGGAGCAGGCCCTGGAGCAGGTGGCCAACGTGGCCCTTCTGCCCGGCATAGTTGATTACTCCCTGGCCATGCCCGATATTCACTGGGGCTACGGGTTCCCCATAGGCGGGGTGGCGGCCATGAAGATGGATGACGGCGTGGTCTCCCCGGGCGGCGTCGGCTTTGATATTAACTGCGGCGTGCGTATTCTACGCACCAACCTGACCGAGGAAGAAGTCCGCCCCAGGATAAAAGGACTCCTGGACTCCCTTTACCACAGTGTCCCTTCCGGCGTGGGGTCAAAGGGCAGAATAAAGCTGAAGCCCGGAGAGATTAACCAGGTGCTGGTCAAGGGCTCGCGCTGGGCGGTGGAGAAGGGATACGGCCGGCCCGAGGACCTGGACACCACCGAGGAAAACGGTGAAATGGCCGGGGCGGACCCGTCCCGGGTAAGCGGCCGGGCCAGGGAGCGGGGTATGCCTCAGCTGGGCACGCTGGGCTCCGGAAACCACTTCCTCGAGGTGGCGATAGTTGACAGGATATACGAGGCGGACGTCGCCGGCGTTATGGGCATCGACCGGGTGGGGCAGGTAATGCTGCTCATCCACTGCGGCTCCCGCGGCCTGGGACACCAGGTAGCCGATGACTATATTAAAGAGATGGTCCGGGCCATGACAAAATACGGCATCCAGCTGCCTGACCGCCAGCTGGCCTGCAGCCCGGTAAAGTCCCCGGAAGGCCAGGCCTATCTGGGAGCGATGAGGTGCGCCGCCAACTATGCCTGGGCCAACCGCCAGTGCATCACCCACTGGGTCAGGCAGTCCTTCTGCCAGGTGATGGGCCAAGACGAGAAGGCGGCCGGACTGGAGCTTATCTATGACGTCACCCACAATATCGCCAAAATAGAAGAGCATGAAGTCGGCGGGCAAAGACAAAAACTCTGCGTTCACCGCAAGGGGGCGACCCGCGCCTTCCCGGCCGGCCACCCCGATGTGCCGCTGAAATACTCCCGGATTGGCCAACCGGTGCTTATCCCCGGGGACATGGGGCGGGTCTCCTACGTGCTGGTGGGCACCGAGCAGGCGATGAAAGAGACCTTCGGCTCCACCTGCCATGGTGCGGGCCGGGTGCAGAGCCGGGCCGCCGCCAAGAGGCAGCTCCGGGGAAGAGATGTGCTTGAGGCGCTGCAGGCCCGCGGCATAACCGTCCAAACCGGCAGCCTGGCCGGACTGGCGGAAGAAGCTTCCGAGGCCTACAAAGATGTATCCGCGGTGGTCGAAATTACCCGAGGCGCCGGCATCTCAAAACTGGTCGCCCGAACAAAGCCCATGGGGGTAATCAAGGGGTAAGAGAGATACCCGGAAGCCTGCCTCCTTGCCCCCTCTCCCTCAGGGCATATGGTGACCTCACCCCCTGTGTCCCCCTCTCCTTATTCCAGGAGAGGGGGAAGACTTTGAAAGAGGGGCTGACGCCCCTCTTAAACGCCCCACGTTCTTGACCCAGAGAAAGGAAAGTCAAAGAGAGGCGAAGCCCTTCTTAAATAACTCTTCCCCCTTCCCAAGGGGAAGGGGGATAAAGGGGGATGGGGTTAATACCTAATTATTAAATTCTAGCCGAGCCCTACCCTCTCCTTGACCAGTGCCAGCGTCTTTTCCGCAATGGGGCGAATCCGGTCGGCGCCCCCGGCCAGCAGGGAATCAATATGAGACGGATCGGCGGTCAGCTCCCGGTAGCGGGCCTGCAGGGGGCTCAGCCCGGCGATAACCACGTCGGCCAGTTCCTGTTTTAAATCGGCGTAACCTTTACCTTCAAAACGCGCTTCAATCTCCGCCCGGCCGAGCCTGGTGAAAAGCTCATAGATGACCAGCAGGTTGCAGATTCCCGGCCGTGCCTCATCAAAGCGGACTTCCCGCAGCGAGTCGGTCGTCGCCCGCATAAACTTGGCCCGGATATCATCGGGGGAATCAAGCAGGTAAATGGTCTGGCCGGGCGACTCACTCTTGCTCATTTTCTGGGTCGGGTCTTCCAGGCCCATGATACGCGCCCCCACCTCCGGAATCACCACCGCCGGCACCCGGAAAGTCTCGCCGTGGATGGCATTGAACCGCTGGGCAATGTCACGGGTCAGCTCCACATGCTGCTTCTGGTCTTCACCCACCGGCACGGCGTCGGTATTATAAAGCAGGATGTCCGCCGCCATCAGTGCCGGGTAGTCAAAGAGACCGACGCTGACCTCCGCTTTCTGCTTCAACGACTTTTCCTTGAACTGCGTCATGCGTCTCATCCAGCCCATCGGGGTGAAGCAATTGAGAATCCAGGTCAGCTCGGCATGGGCACTGATGTGCGACTGGACGAAGAGCACCGACTGTTCGGGGTCTATGCCAGCGGCAAAAAGAAGACCGGCCACCTCGCGTATCTTCGACTTCAAAGCCGCCGGGTCCTGGGGAATGGTGATGGCATGCAGGTCAACCACGCAAAAAATGTTATCGTACTCTGCCTGAGAGGCGACCCAGTGCTGAATCGCCCCCAGATAGTTGCCAATATGAATATCGCCCGTCGGCTGGATGCCGGAAAATACCCGCTTTCTCATAACTCGCTGTCTACTCCTCAAGCCAGACTTGAATCACTTCATCATTTTACGCCGGCGCTTCTATTTTAGACAAGCGGACATCTATGCCGTCTGCCGGTGGGAAAAGGCCGTTTCTATGCCGGTGATAAACTCCAGCAGCGCCGGTTTGCCTTCTTCTTCATTCGCCCGGCGGGCGCGCTGGAGAGCCGGCGCCACCTCGGCGGGACTCTCCACCCGCTCGGCATAGCCGCCCATGGCGCGTCCCAGGTCAGCATAGTTGCCGCCGAGGTCCCGGGCACCGTAACGCTCCTGAGCAACGGGCATATCGGGAATCTCTATCGCCATGGTGGAATTATTCAACACAATGGCGATGATAGGTATCCGGCTCCGCACCGCTGTCTCAAAGTCCAGCCCCACCATGCCAAAGGCAGCGTCCCCCATGACGTAGATGGCTACCTTGTCCGGTTCGGCCAGCTTGGCGCCCATGGTAAGTCCCAGCCCGGTGCCCAGCTGATGTGACTTGCCCCAGCCGAGGTAGCCGCGTGGCACCACCGCCGGGTAAAAGGGCATTAACTGGTCACGCGGACTCCCGGCATCATGGGTCACGATGGTCTGACGCGGGTCCATGGTGCGCATCAGCTCTCCGACGACCCGGTACGGGTTTATGGGCACCTCGTCCGAGGTAAACTTGGGCCGCCACTCGGCCAGCCACGCCTCTTTCACTTTCTTTATCTCCCCGGCCACTTCACCTTTACCTGGCCGCCCTTTACTTCCCAGGCGCTCCTTGACTGCTTCAATGAACTGGCGCAGCACCAGCCGGGCGTCCCCGATGATGGGATAGTCCACGGGGTAATTCTGGTTGATGTCCGTCTCGTCATTGGTGGCCTGGATTATCACTTTATCGGAAGGTATTCTGGTCGACATATAGTGGCGTGAAAAGCTGCACCCGATGCCAAAGGCGACGTCCGCTTTTTCCAGAAAGTGAACCACGGGTCCGGTCCTGACGGAAGCGCCAGTGCCCAGTGCCAGCGGATGGTCTTCCGGGAAAGCGCTCTTGCCCATCTGAGTGGTCATCACCGGTGCCTGTAAAAGCTCGGCCAGTTCCACCAGCTCAGCCCACGCCTCGGCGTAGAGCACTCCCTGCCCGGCATGGATTAGGGGACAGCGGGCCGCCAACAGCACCCGGGCCGCCTCGGCCACATCACGGGGGTCGCCTGAGGCACGTGTCGCCCTGACCGGCTGGTAGTCCAGCTTCTCCACTTCCATGGTAGCCACATCCATGGGTGTTTCCAGCATCACCGGCCCCGGCCGTCCCATTTTCAGCAGAGAATAGGCGCGCCGCATAATCTCGGAGACCCGCGCCGGTGCGTTGACCTGCTCCACATGCTTGGTTACCGCCGCATAGCTCCGGACCGAGCTAAAGACCGGTCTTAATCCGGACCAGGCAGTCGAGTGGCCCCAGGGCAGCACCAGTATCGGTGAAGAGTCAGAGTAGGCGGTAGTAACTCCGGCGAAAGCGTTTTCCGCACCCGGGCCCCATTGCATAGCGAACACGCCGATACGCCGGCCGTTGGTCACCCGGCTGAAACCATCGGCGATGCCCGCCCCCACCCGCTCCTGCCGGCAGACAATAGGCCGCAAGCCCGCCGCCGCGGCAGCGTCTATGATAGGATGAGTCGGGAAACAGCTGAAAAACTCCGTTCCTTCGCGCTTGAGTATCTCCACCATGGCCTCAAGTACATTCACGCCATAATACCTCCGTATCTTATTTTAACTTTCTCACCGCCCCCACCGGCCGGGAAAATACCTAGTCCCCGGCTAACCGGTCCAGGCCCAGTTCCTTCAGTTTACTACCGCTCGGCCGGGTCGTGGCCGTATCCCAGTCCATCGCCTTGAGGTAGTCCCTTATCATGGTCTCGTCATCGAGGGTTACGTTGGCCACGGGACCCTTCTCCAGCGGCGGCCGGCCCAGAGCCCTCTGGTTAAAGGCGTATTTCAGCGGGTTCAGTCCCTCACGCAGGTTGAACAGATGGCGCATGTTGGCGATACGCTCCCCGACTTTCCCGCAGGTATCAAGGTCATATTCCCACCCGGTAATCGCCGTCAGAAATTCCGGGATAAACTGCACCGGATAGCCGATATAGCCAAACAGGCATATACCGGCGGCATTAACCACGTGCATCATGTTCATCGCCTTCTTCTGCAGCTCCCCGGTGTTGGTATAGTCGTATTTGTCCGCCCGGTCATCGGCCATGAAGTTAACCCCCATTATCCATCCCCGGCCGCCCTGCGTGTGGCGTCCCGGGGTACCATCCATACGGTAGCTTACCCCGAGAGCCGGGACATACCTGGGGTCATGGGCCGGTAATTCCTGACCCTGGGCATGGACGGCAAACTGCTCCGTCCCTTTACCCAGCCTGGCGGCGGCCCGCATCACGCCGTCGGCCAGAAGTTCGCCAATGCCCTCGCGCTTGGCAATCTTCTTGGCCAGGGCGACGACCGCCTCGCCATCCCGCCAGCGCAGTTCCATGCCGGTGTCCTGTTTGGTGAGGATACCCTTTTCGTAGGCCTCAATAGCGAAGCCGATGGCCGAGCCGACGGAAATAGTGTCCAGGCCATAGACATTGCAGACGTCATTGAAGCGGATAATGGACTCAAGGTCATCATTAAGGCACAGGGTGCCCGTCATGCACAGCGTCTCGTACTCCGGTTTATGGCAGACGCGCGCCCATCCCGGCCTGGCTTTCATATGCCCGCCACAACCGATAGGACACTGCCAGCAGCCGTATTTCTTTTCCTGCTCATTAATCACTGAATCTTCACTGATGCGACCGGCGGTGGGGAAATCATCAGGGCCAGACCCGGCCCAGTTCTTCACCGGCGAGTCCCCGCTCATGGCGCTGGCTTCGGTTATCCCACAGGTCCCGTAGTCCCGGAAGGTAATACCATCACCTTGAAGCTGGGGGAGCCACTGGCGCCGGATTTCCTTGGCCTTAGCCTCATCAGCCATCGGCACCGGCCGGTTACCCTTGACCGCCAGCGCCTTCAGCTTCTTGGAACCCATCACCGCGCCCAGTCCGGACCGGCCTGCCGCCCGTCCTTGGTCGTTAATCACGCACGCCAGGAGAGAAAGGTTTTCACCGGCCGGGCCGATGCAGGCAATATTGGTGTCCTTGCCATGAATATCCTTCAGCGTGTCCTCCGTGTCCAGGCAGTCCTTGCCCCATAGCTGGGCGGCATCTTTGAGTTCCGCCCGGCCGTTCTCAATATAGAGGTAGACCGGACGCGAGGCGGCGCCGCTGAAGAAGACGCCGTCAAAACCGGCGAACTTCAGGTTCGGCCCGAAGTCACCACCGGAGTTGGCGTCGCCCCAGGTGCCGGTAAGCGGCGACTTGGCAATGACGACATACCGCCCGCTGCATAAAGTCGGGGTGCCGGTCAGGGGGCCGGTCAGGAAACCCAGCATGTTGCCCGGTCCCAGCGGGTCAACTTTGGGTTTCATCCGCTCATACAGAATCCGGGCACCGATTCCGTAGCCACCCATGAAGTCCCGGCACAGCTCTTCGTCGAGTGCCTCTTCCCGGCACTCCCCTTTGGTCAGGTCGACAAAAAGTAGCCTGCCCATGTAACCGTTAGCCATGATTTCCTCCTTTTCTGTTTCTTATTAAAGGTCTGGCCGTATATTACTCGTTAAAGATACCTTGCGGGCTTTAAGGCAGGGCCATGCCGCCGTCAATCAGCAAAGTCTGCCCGCAAATATAATCAGACGCGTCCGAAGCCAGGAAAACCGCCGCGCCGGCATAGTCCCGGGGATAACCTACCCTCCCCCGCGGTATGACCTTGACAAACGCCTGCAGTTCCTCCGGATGCTCGGCAAAGTGCTTCTTATTGATATCGGTGATGGTTACGCCCGGACCTATGGCGTTGATGGAGATATTATACTTGGACCATTCCAGGGCCAGTGCCCGGGTCAAATGGGAAACGCCCGCCTTGGAAATGGCATAGACCGAGCGTCCGGACTGCGTCAGCTGCGAGATAACGGAGGAGACATTGATGATTTTCCCTTTCTGCTGTTTTATCATCTCCTGCCCCACCAACTGGCAGCAGAAGAAAAGTCCGCGCAGGTTGGTATTCATGATACGGTCCCAGTCCTCCTCGGTGAT
>DAOWCR010000044.1 GCA_030639445.1 Dehalococcoidales bacterium | reverse complement strand
GGGCACCAAGAGCACCGTCAGTGACCTTACTTATCTCCGCCGCTCGGGGCTGGCCGAGGAAATTTCCCGACAGGCCAGAGA
The DNA here is from genome assembly GCA_030639445.1 of Dehalococcoidales bacterium. Taxonomy (GTDB): domain Bacteria; phylum Chloroflexota; class Dehalococcoidia; order Dehalococcoidales; family RBG-16-60-22. The sequence goes on along the minus strand of DAOWCR010000044.1, from coordinate 8,570 downwards.
AGGCACGCCGGTCATCGGCATCTGCGGCGGCTACCAGATGCTGGGCCGGAGCATTCTCGACTCATCGGGGGTGGAGTCAACCGAAGGAGAGGCTCTGGGACTGGGGCTGCTCGACGTGACGACTGACTTCGTCCCAGAGAAGTTCACCAGCCAGGTCAGGACAAAAGTGCTGGCCGACCGGGGACTGCTGGCCGGCATGCAGGGACAGGAACTGGTGGGCTACGAGATACACATGGGACAGACCGGCGGTGGTAAAGAAACCAGCGCCTTCCAGGTCCTGGAAACGGTGCGGGGGGCGGCGGATGCTTATGACGGCATGCTTGACCATCAGGGCACCGTTCTGGGGACCTACCTGCACGGCCTGTTCCACAACTTCGGCTTCCGGCAATCTCTGCTGGCTAACCTGCGGCGGCATTGGGGTCTGCCGGCGAGAAAGACAGGCGTCCCGGCGGGCACGGAGCAGCCATATGACCGGCTGGCCGAGCTGGTCCGCCACAACCTTGACATGGCGGCCGTCTATAAAATAATGGAGAAGGGCGTTAAATGAAGTTGAACAACACGCTGATAATCGGCGGCGCCCGCAGCGGGAAAAGCCACTTCGCCCAGGCGCTGGCCTTAAAGTCAGGCCAACCGGTGCTTTTCGTGGCCACCGCCGAGCCCGGTGACGAAGAGATGAGGCAGCGCATCGAGGAGCACCGGAAGGCAAGACCCCCCACCTGGCAGACCCTTGAGGCCACCACCCACGTCGGCCGCCGGATTGCCCGGGAAATCGGTGAGACGCCAACGGTCATCGTGGACTGCGTCACCCTGCTGGTGAACAACATTTTCTCGCAGCACGGCGACCCCGACAGCGAGCCGGTGGACGCGTCCCTCATTGAGCGAGAAGTCGTCGCCGAGATTAAGGAGCTGGTCGATTGCATTGACCGGGTCAACGCCCGCTTCATCATTGTCACCAACGAGGTCGGCCTCGGACTGGTGCCGCCCAACCGGCTGGGCCGGCTATACCGCGATTTCCTGGGGCGGGCGAACCAGATGCTGGCGCAGCGCGTTGCTGAGGTCTACCTGCTGACGGCGGGGATACCACTGCGGATAAAGCCGCCCGATACGCACGGTTAAGTCAGGATTCCGACATAATTTCCGCAAGACGGCGGAGCAAGTCTTCCCGCTCTGGCAAGGGAAACTCCGGCCATATGCTTCCTTTTTTTCCAGATTTACCGGAATACGGTCTCTATCATTAAGCCAGACGCTTCTGGTACTCCCGTTTTCCCGCCCGGTACATTTTGACATGCTCCACTATCATTTCCCGTATGGGCAGATGGTAGGGGCACCTTTCCTCGCAGTCACCGCACTCGGTGCAGTCGGCCGCTTTTTCCAGCTCCTCGGCGAATTTGCCGGTGTACAGCCTTACCAGCGGCAGGCGCTTGGCGAGGCTCGGGAATGCCATTACATCCGATATGGCTATTTCCACGGCGCAGGGCTGGCAATACTCACAGCGTCGGCAGAACCTGGTGCCCAGTTCCTGCCTCAGACGCTCAATCTCCGCCTGCTCCGCCGCCGTCAGTGGCTGCGGCCGTGCCACTATGGGGATGATTGCTTCTATCTCCGTTACCCTTTCTATACCCGGAATGGAGACCACATCGGGAAACTGGAGGAGATACTTAAAGGCAAGGGGAATGTTGTCCAGCATACCTCCCGCCAGCGGCTTCATGGCGATAAAGCCGATATCACGCTCCCTGGCCAGCGGCAGGAGCTCCTCGGCATCTTCGCAGGTGATGAAGTTGCAGGGAAACATGATGGTCTCAAAGCGGTCTGACTTCACCGCCTCTTTGGCGGTATCTATCTGGTGCGAGGTGACGCCAATGTGTTTTATCAGCCCGGCTCTTTTGGCTTCTTCGGCCACGGTCAGCAGCCCGCCGGGCGCCAGGATTTTGTCCAGCGTCCCGGCGTCACTGACATTATGGAACTGGAAAAGGTCAATAGACTTGACACCAAGCCGCTCCAGGCTCAATTTAAGGTGGTTTTCTATCCCCTCGGGAGTCCGTTCCAGCGACTTTGTCGCCAGGACAAGCCCCTCACTACGCCCGGAAATCGCCTTGCCGATGCGCTCCTCGCTGGTGGTATAGCCGTTGGCGGTATCCAGAAAGTTAATGCCCAGCTCCAGGCACCTCCGGACGACGGCGATGGCCTCATCCTCGGAGATTCTCTGGATAGGGATGCCACCAAAACCCACCCGGGACACCACCAATTCGGTTCGGCCCAGTCTTATCTTCTCCATAATACCCCCACTCAGCTCATCTTCTTAGAGCGTGGTTCATCAATCAGGTTCATCATTACCTCGTAAAACTCTTCCGGTTCCTTGCCGATGGAGAGCTTCTCCATGGGACACATATCCGTGCCGTCAGGCTTTTGAATATGGGGCACGATTTCGGTGAAGTGGTATTCAATGCCGTGTTTTTCCAGCGTCTTTATGGCAAGCTGGCTGCCCAGCGAACTGTAGACCGCCCGGCAACCGGCCTTAACGGAGAGCAGGGCGGCGGCGTTGCCCATTATTTTATCAAACACCACCACCTGCTGGTACTGAGGGGCAAAGTGGTCAAGATACTCCAGCAAGGGTAACAGCCGGTCCTTGTTTGAAGAAAAGACCAGCCGGTCACCGTCATATACCCTGAGGGTATCCTCACTTACCAGGAACTTATGGAAGAGACTGGCATACATCTAAAGCTATCGGCGACTCGAGGTTTTTGCCGCCAGCTTACCCGCCAGCCAGATAATCGCCGGTATTGAGGCCAGCTGGATAGCTATGCCCGGCCATCCCTGTTGCATCACCGCCCAGACGGCAAGGAAAGGGTTTGTCTCCAGACCGAGGGGACTGAAAACTCTACCGGCCACAACATATATCACCAGAACACTGAGCAGGAGCGCTAACCGTCCGGCGACCATGGCACCCAGGAGTGACCACATCATCCGCAGATTAAGCTTCTCCCGCAGTATCCCGGCGGCCAGGCCATAGACGGCAAGCTCAACCACGATTTGCGGTAAGACCGCCAGCACCGGCATCCCCGATACCGCGTAGCTGGCCAGAGGGGTAAATAAGCCGACAATTAATCCAGCCCGCCAGCCAAAGAGTAACCCAGCCGCCAGCACAAAGATATGCATCGGTAGAAAGGTGGGGCCGGCCAGGTGGAACTGGTGGAAAGCCCAGGGAGTAAACACCGCTAAGGAAACGAAAACAGAAGTAAAAACATAGCTGCGGATATCGGTGTACCTCAGCACCGCGGGAAAAGTTCGAGGCTTGGTCATGGCAATCCTGTTAATCATTACTAGTTGACCTCCTTACACTTTCGAAATATCAGGCGGGTTATCTCGGCCTGACAGTTATTTCTTAACACATATATGATAAAACTTCAGCTCGGTGGTTGTCAAATCCCAGGTTGACATTTTTCCAATCACGGAGTAGTATCGGGCAGAAGTCACTAAGGGAAGCGAGACATCCTTGCCAGTATCTTATTGGCCGCCCATTGCCAGCGGCTTCGCCCCGATTCCGCAGTTTCACGGCTATTGGTACACTGTAACACGGCGAACCTTAAAGACAAAAATGAGTCAAGGAGGACCGAAAAATGAAGAAGCTCGGATTTATCGGCCTGGGCAACATGGGCAAGCCGATGGCGGCCAACCTGATTAATTCCGGATATTCGCTGACTGTCTACGACCTGAAACCGGAGCCGGTGCAAGAGCTGGTGGCGGCGGGTGCGGCCGCGGCCGGTTCCCCCCGGGAGGTGGCCGAAAAATCGGAGGTCGTCATCACCATGCTGACCTCGTCTCCCCACGTGGAGCAGGTGATGTTTGGCCCCGATGGCGTCCTGGAAGGCCTCGAGAAAGGCGCCACCATTATCGACATGAGCACTATCGACCCCATCGTCACCCGGAAGGTGGCGGCGGCCGCCGCCGAAAAAGGGATAAAGATGCTGGACGCGCCGGTGAGCGGCGCCCCGCCCAAGGCAGCCGATGGCACTCTTTCCATCATGGTGGGGGGTAAAAAAGAAGTCTTTGCCGAATGCCAGGATATCCTGCAGACGATGGGCGAGAAAATACTTCACGCCGGCGACATAGGCATGGGGGAGGTGATCAAGCTAGCCAATAACCTGGCCGCGGCCGTGGCTGGGATTGGCGCCTGGGAAGCCTTTCTCTTCGGCACCAAGCTCGGCGCCGACCCCAGGACCCTCTTCGAGGTGATGAGCGCCAGTTCCGGCAACTCCTGGGTCCTGCAGACCAGAATCCCCTACCCTGACGTGATACCGAATTGCCCGGCGAACAATGACTTCGCCCCGGGCTTTACCGCCGACCTGATGGCGAAAGACCTGGGCCTTATCCTTTCCGCCGCCGGGGCAATGAAGTTTCCCCTGCTCGCCGGCAGCCTGACTCACCAGATGGTGGAAGCCGCCAAGGCCAACGGCCTGGGACATAAAGACTGGTCGGCGACCTGCAAAATCATCTACAAACTGGCCGGAGAGGAAATCTAACCACTAAAAGGAGATTGAATTATGGGAGAACGTCTGAAAGGAAAAGTAGCCATCGTGACCGGCGCCGGCTCCGTCCTGGATGGTATCGGGAACGGGAAAGCGACTGCCGTGGTTTTTGCCCGGGAGGGCGCTAAAGTCATGGCGGTGGACTATAACCTTGAAGCGGCCGAAGAGACCAGGCGCCTGATTGACGAAGAAGGTGGCGAATGCATCACCTTTAAGGCCGATGTGTCCCGGGCCGGTGATTGCCAGAGCATGGTGGAGACCTGCCTCCAGAAGTTCGGCCGGATTGACATACTGCATAACAACGTCGGCATAGTGCAGTGGGGCGGGGTCGTGGAGACCGACGAGGAGACCTGGGACAGGGTAATGGCGGTTAACGTGAAAAGCATATTCTTAACCGGCAAGTATGCCGTCCCCCACATGGAAAAGCAGGGCAGTGGCGCCATCGTTAATATCGCTTCGGTGGCGGCCATCCGGACCACCCTGCCCAATTGTGCCTATTCTGCATCAAAAGCAGCCGTAATTGCCCTGACCAGGGACATGGCCCTCCAGTATGCCCCCAAGGGCATCCGGGTGAACGCCATCCTCCCCGGTCTGATGAAAACGCCTCAGGCCGAGTATTATAACAAGGATGCCTGGGCGGGAGGGGATACCGCCGAGCTGTGGCGGCGGCGCGATGCCATGTCCCCCACCGGCAAGCAGGGCGAAGGCTGGGATACCGCCTACGCCGCCCTGTACCTGGCTTCAGACGAGGCGAAATACGTCACCGGGACAACTTTAATTGTTGACGGCGGTTTCTCCAACACCACGAAGTCCTGGTAAGCGAAAGAAAAACGGTTAACCACGGCCGCGGAAAAGGAGTAGCCACTATGGGAGAGCGTCTGAAAGGGAAAGTAGCCATTATTGCCGGCGCCGGCGCCATTGGCCCGGGCATGGGTAACGGCAAGGCGACCGCCATTGTTTTCGCCCGGGAAGGGGCTAAAGTCATGGCGGTGGACTGTAACCCTGAGGCCGCCGAAGAGACCAGGCGCCTGATTGACCAGGAAGGCGGAGAATGCACCATCTTTAAAGCCGACGTTTCCCGGGATAGTGATTGCCGCCATATGGTGGAAAACTGTATCCGGACCTTTGGCCGGATTGACATCCTGCATAATAACGTGGCACTCGGGGCGCACGGCGGGCCGGTGGAAACCAGCGAGGCAGACTGGGACCGGGTGATGAACGTAAACCTGAAAAGTATGTTCCTGGCCTGCAAGTACGCCCTGCCCCACATGGAAAAACAGGGCAGCGGCGCCATCATCAATATTTCTTCCATCGCGGCGGAAAAGACCAGCGCCTATCCCACCCTGGCTTACGCCGTGTCAAAGGCCGGGGTAATCGCCCTCACCCGGGAAATAGCCATGCAATACGCCGCCAGGGGTATCCGGGCAAATACCATATTACCCGGGCAGATGAAAACCCCGAGGGTTGCCTACTACTATAAAGATGCCCTGGATGAGGAAGTCGAAGAAATGTGGCGGCGGCGGGATGCCATGTGCCCCACCGGCAAGCAGGGTGAACCCTGGGACATTGCCCATGCCGCCCTGTTCCTGGCTTCAGACGAGGCAAAATATATCACCGGGACTACCTTAATTGTGGACGGAGGTCTATCCAGCACGACAAAGTCCTGGTGAGCGGAAGAACCTCGTTTATTTACGTACTTCAAGAACTGCGTCATGCCGGAATATTGGGACCGCCACACGGCCAGCAGTCCAGGATTATGCATGGGCTGGAGATAACTCTAACCCCATGTGGTACACCGGCGACAACCTGTTTCGCCGCCGCCGGGTCTCTCTCTCCTTGAGGGCTTCCACGGAGCGGCGGATAGCTTCCCCCACGGCATTACCCAGAGCGAGGACCTCATCCTAGATTTCCTTCAGTCTTTTCGGAAAGGTCGTCCCGGTATCCATCACTGAAACCTCCTACGGATGCGGTGCCAGTTTTCCATCCTGCGGAAGATGCGAGATATCATTTATGGTAAGCAATCGGTATTTACCGTCAATAACCTGTATCGTGCTCAGCGAGGCGTTGCTGAGCTCAAATCGACGGTAAATGCGGTTGGTCGCGCCGAGGGCGTGCACAATGATTACTTTAACCACGATTTCGTGCGCCACCAGTATTGATTGCCGGTCCTGGTTCTCCGCCACTATCGTCTCGAAAGCGCGGACGGCCCGCTCGGTTACCTGCTTAAAGCTTTCGCCATTGGGCATGGTAAACTCCGAGGGGTCAGTCCGGGACTGCCGCCAGAGCTCCGGCCATCCCCGGCTGATATCATCCACATGCCGCCCCTCCCATTCGCCCTGGTCAATCTCAATCAAGTCCTCCAGGGTTTTTAGTTCCAGGCCATGAGGTTCCGCCAGGATGGCCGCCGTAGTACAGGTCCGCTGAAGTGGACTGGCATAGACTGAAGTAATGGGGGCGCTGGCCAGCCTGGAAGCCAGACAGCGGGCCTGGTCACAGCCCGTCTCGTTGAGGTCTTCATTTAACCAGCCCATAAAGTAGCCTTTAACATTCGACTCCGTTTGCCCGTGGCGGACCAGAAGAACTGTGGTGGTCATTTATACCTCAATACCTCCATCATATATTAATGTTTTCACTTTAATACCCGGACCGTTCCCGGCTGGACCAACCTTCACCTAGAACAGCCGCCAGTCCCGCAAGCCCTGCTGGATAACCGCCAGGTATTCCTTTGAGGGCGGGGTTTCTTCCAGCTGCCCTGCCTTGATATAGGTTATGGCTTCGACCGCTTCATCGTCCCCGGTAAACACGGTAATATTGAACCGGTGGTAGCCACTTTCGTAGCTGTCCAGACGCCGTAAACAAGATTCCGAAATTTCATAAATCGCCCCGCGGACTCTGTCCCCCTGGAACAGCTTGATACTGGCTACCCCGCCCCGCCACTGCCGGGACCAGCCGGCAAATACCAGCTTATAGCTAGGGAGGACCGCCGTGAAAGCGGGCTGGCTGTCCGGGCACCGTTCCGTCATCTGTTTTTTATTGAGATTGGAACCATAGGCAAAGTAGTACACGGCTTCCTTCTCCCTGCCTTTATATTACAACTTTATCAAGAATTTAGCCAGATGTAAGCTGCCTAAACACCGGTCCCCGCCCGGTAAAATCCCATCAGCCGGTAAAGGTCAATTTGACATCTCTATGAAACAGGTATAAGATGAACAGACGAGCACCAGTGTAATTAGATAAATACAGCTCGACAACCAGACAAGGCTACCAAGATTGCATTTCCGGGCAGGACAGTTATCCTGGCGGAGAGAAATGCAGGGGAGGTGGTGATTACCATGGAAAATGTGGCAGCTGTCATTCTGGCGGGGGGTGCGGGAGAGCGACTGGGTATTCTGGGTCACGAGCGAACCAAACCGGCGATTCCCTTCGCCGGCAAGTACCGTATCATTGATTTTACCCTGAGTAACTGCGTCAACTCGGGAATTTATAATGTGGCGGTGCTGACGCAGTACCAGCCCCGCTCCCTTACTGACCACATTGGCATCGGTATGCCCTGGGGCTTCCTGGCCCTTCCGGACCGGAAAATACAACTGCTGCAACAGTACCTGGCCCGTGAAGAAGGCCGCACCTGGTATAAAGGCACCGCTGATGCCGTCTACCAGAACCTCCCGTATATTGAAGAGCAGGACGCTGATCTGGTGCTGATGCTTAGCGGTGACCATATTTATAAAATGGACTATTCTGATATGGTCACTTATCATGAAAAGCACCAGGCAGATGTCACCCTGTCCGTCATCCGCATGCCCCGAGACCAATTGCGGGAGTTTGGCACGGTAAGCGTGGACGAACAAGGACAGGTAACCAGCTTCCAGGACAAAGTCAAAGAGCCAAAGCGCGACCTTGCCTCTATGGGCGTCTACGTCTTCCGAAAAGGTTTCCTCCGCCAGTGCCTGGAAGAAGACGCCCAGCGCCGGTCTTCCAAGCATGATTTTGCCCGGAATATCTTCCCCCAGCTGGTAGGCAATTGCCGGCTTTTCGCTTATTATT
>DAOWCR010000074.1 GCA_030639445.1 Dehalococcoidales bacterium | reverse complement strand
CTTTACCTTGACAGCTGGCAATAGTCTTGTTAGTATCATAAAAGAGGCATTTTGCCTTCTGGAATGCTTTGGCTAGGCTCTTTTTCCCGTCCGGAATTTTCCGCTTCACCGTCTTCCAGAAAGCATTCCGGGAGAACAGGTAAACGGCATGGTTACAAAACGAGATTACTATGAGGTCCTGGGTGTTTCCAGAAACGCCTCCGATGATGAAATAAGGAAGGCGTTTCGCAAGCTGGCTTTCAAGCACCACCCGGACCGCAACCGCGATGACGGCGCCGAGGCAAAGTTCAAGGAAATAAACGAGGCCTACGAGGTACTCTCAGACACCAACAAACGTGCCGCCTACGACCAGTTTGGCCACAGTGGCGCCAATGGTTTCTCCACCCGAGGCTTTGAGGGGTTTGACTTCGGCGGCTTTGGTGATATCTTCGAAGCTTTCTTTAACGGCATGACGGGCACCGGCCGCCGCGCACCACGGCGCGGCACCGACCTGCATTACCAGGCCACCATCTCCTTCGAAGAAGCCGCCTTCGGCTGTGAAAAAGAGATAAAGATAAAGCGCACTGAAGTTTGTCCCCAGTGCCACGGTACCGGCGCCAGTCCGGGCAGCCAACCCGGCCGGTGCCCCGGCTGTAACGGTACCGGGCAGGTGCGTCGAGTCCAGCGGAGTCTCTTCGGCCGCTTCATTAATACCACGGTCTGCCCCCAGTGCCAGGGTGAGGGGAAAGTTATCACCGAGCCCTGCCCGCAGTGCCGGGGGTCCGGCCGGGAGAAGCACCAGCGGCGTATCTCCATCAAGGTCCCTGCCGGCGTCAATGACGGCACGCAAGTACGCCTCGGCGGCGAAGGTGAGGCCGGGACGCGGGGCGGCTCCCCCGGTGACCTCTACGTTACCCTCTCCGTATTGGAACACGAGTTCTTTGTCCGGGACGGCGACAATATCCTCTACGAATTACCCATCAACTTCGCTCAGGCCGCTCTCGGTGCCGAGGTAGAAGTACCCGTCCTAGAAGGTAAAACCAGGTTGAATATCCCGGCGGGCAGCCAGACGGACAAGACCTTCCGCCTGAAAGATAAGGGTATCGCCCACCTCCACCGGAATGGGCGCGGCGACCAGATAGTCCGTTTATTCGTGGCTACCCCCGAGTCATTAACCAAAGAGCAGCGCCGGCTCTTCCAGGAGCTGGCCGGCACCCTGGACACGGCGAAAAAAGGGACTAAAAAACCCGGCGCCTGAAGCCGGGCATTCTCCGACAGAGTCAGGGAAAAGGTTGGTTAAACGGTCTCGGGGCGTTTGTGCCGCCTTAAGAAAGAAAACAACTTCCACTTTCGCCCGGTCAGCTCGTGCCCGGTGTCTCCCCCCATCATCTCCACCGCCGCCTGGCGAGGGTCAGTATTTTCATAGAGTACCTGGTAGACCTTCTCCGTAATGGGCATTTCCAGTCCGAGCTTCTGGGCCAGGTTCAGGGCAACCAGGGTAGTGGTCACCCCCTCGGCCACGCCGGTCATCGAGCTGACTATCTCCGACAGCGAGCGTCCCCTGGTCAGCTCCATCCCCACATAGTGGTTGCGGCTCAACGGACTGGTACAGGTAGCGATGACGTCACCCAGTCCCGTCAGACCGGAAAAGGTAAGCGGGTGCGCCCCTAAAGCCACGCCGAGCGCCGTTATCTCGGTCAGGCCCCGGGTCATAAAGGCGGCCTTGGCATTGTCGCCGTAGCCCAACCCGTCCGCGATGCCCGCACCCAGGGCAATGATATTTTTCAAGGCCCCCCCCAACTCCACCCCGATGACATCGGTATTGGTGAAGACGCAAAGGTTGGGGGTGGTCAATATCCGCTGGACTTTCCGGGCGACTGCGCCGTCTTCGGCAGAAGCCACCGCCGCCGCGGGCAGGCCCCGCAGGATTTCCCGGGCCAGGTTAGGTCCGGAAAGCACGCAAATATGAGACTGAAAACGCGGGGGCATTTCCTCGGCAATCACCTGTGACATGCGCTTGCCACTGCCAATCTCCAGGCCCTTGGCAGCACTAACCACCAGCATTGACTTATCAAGGTAGCGCGCCAGTTGTTGCGCATTCTGCCGCATTGATTGGGAAGGTACGGCCAGGATGACCGCCTTGGCCTCGTCCAGGGCTTCTTCCAGCCGGGTGGTAATGAGCAGCTGGGGCGGGAAAGCAATTTTGGAAGATAAGTCCGGGTCAGGCCCTTTCTTTCGCAATTCCGCGGCTTCCTGTTCCGTCCGCGCCCACAGCCCGACCTGCATCCCCTTTTCCGCAATGATGAAACCCAGAGTGGCACCCCAGCTGGTGGTGCCGATGATGGCAATCTTAAGCATATGCTACCCCATGTTCTCCACGTGGTAATCTGGAATCCCGGCTTACGGGTTCACCGACGGAAGTGACTTCCCCATCTTAACCTTCTCGCCGAGCCGGCGCTCGGTGCCCGCCATTAGCCGGTTAATGTTGTCCCGGTGCGTGACAATAATGAATATCGCCCCTATCAGGGCATAAGCCAGATATTCAATGGGTCCCCCTCTGAGTATGGTGAGGGGTATTAATACCGTATAGGCGCCGATGGCACCGGCGATTGAACCCAGTGACATATACCTGGTTAAGACCGCGGTAAGGATGAGCACGCCACCGCCAAATAATACTGCCGGCGGACACAAAGCCAGCATGCCGCCAAAGAAAGTGGCCACACCCCGTCCGCCGTGAAATTTAAGGAATACCGGCCACTTATGTCCGGCGATAGCGGCTAAAGCCGCCAGAGCCTGGGCGCTGGTGGCCGGCCACCACAAACTGCTGCCGGTCAGTGAATGGTCGCCCTTAAAGATTAACCCGGCTAATACCACCGCCAGGAACCCTTTTAAAAAATCAAGGGTAACGGCGATGACCGCCGCTTTCTTGCCCGCCACCCGCAACACGTTGGTCGCGCCGGTTTTCCCGCTACCGTACTCCCTGATATCCACCCTGGCGCTCCGCCGGCCCACCAGTACTCCGAAGGGAATAGAGCCGAGAAGATAACCAATCAGCGCTACGGCCATAAACTTGGCAATTATCATGGCTCCTCCTTCGCCTTAAAGACTAACCGGACCGGTGTTCCGGTGAAGCCGAATGCCTGGCGCAACTTATTCTCCAGATAGCGCCGGTAGGAGAAATGTATTAGCCTGGCATCATTTACAAAAAAGACAAAAGTGGGCGGGTTTACTTCGGCCTGAGTCGCATACCGAATCTTCAGTCGTTTCCGGCCGCTTCTGGGCAGGTTATGCGCCGCCACGGCCTGCTGAATGACGTCATTAACTTCGGCGGTGGGCAGTCTCTTGAGCCTCTCCTGGTATACCTGACGCGCCTGAGGCAGAATTTTGTCCACCCCCTGCCCGAATTTAGCGGAAGTATAGAGCACCGGTGCGTAGGCGATAAATTTCAGCTGGCTCCTGATGCCCGTATTCCACTCCGTCAAGTCCTTATCCGCGATTAAGTCCCACTTATTAACCACCACCACAATCCCCTTTATCGCCTGCTGGATATAGCCCGCCACGTGCATATCCTGGGCCGTTACCAGCTCCGTAGCATCAAGAACCAGCAGGGCTACATCCGCCCGGTCAATGGCCCGCAGGGCGCGGAGGACACTATACCGCTCCACCCCGGTCCCCAGCCGCCCCCGCCGCCGGATGCCAGCCGTATCAATAAGTAACACACCCTGCCCGTTAAAGTCAACTAAAGTATCGGCGGCGTCACGGGTTGTCCCCGGAATATCGTCAACAATCGCCCGTTTTTCGCCCAGCACGGCATTTAACAGCATTGATTTGCCGACATTGGGCCGGCCGACAATGGCTACCTTCATGATTTCCGGTCCGGTCTCCACGGGAGGCGCCACCGGCAGCCGCGAGATGATTCTGTCCAGCAGCTCGGCCGTGCCCCGGCCGTGATAGGCGCTAACCGCCAGAGGCTCCCCCAGCCCCAGCCCGTAAAATTCCACCGCCCCGGTTTCCAGCTTGGCGTTATCTGCCTTATTCGCCACCAGCAGTATGGGCTTGCTCGCCCGCCGCAGCATCTCGGCTACTTCCAGGTCCGCCGGTATCAATCCGCTTTTGACGTCCACCAGAAAGATAATAACGTCCGCCTCAGCGATCGCCGCCTCTACCTGCTCTCTAACACCCTGGGCAACAGTGGAACGGGGTGCCATCTCCAGGCCGCCGGTGTCAACCAGGGTAAATTCAACCCCCTGCCAGGCAACGCTGGCAAAGATACGGTCGCGGGTTGTCCCCGGCAGGTCCGCAACGATAGCCAGCGGCTTCCGGACTACACGGTTGAGAAGGGTGGACTTGCCGACATTCTGCCGGCCAACGATAGCCACGATAGGCTTACTCACCGCCACTTCCAAACAACCCCCTACAGAGATTCCTTACCAGCCCCTCACCCTTTATCCCTCTCCCCTTCGTAAGGGAAGAGGGAGGAGAATTTCTTAAAGGGGCTTCGCCCCTTTTAATCCCTTTAATAGCTGGGCTATTCCGCAGCCAAGCACTGCCAGACCCAACACGAAAAATCCCAAAAAGTTGTGAAAGTAGAAAACCTTCCACCATCCAGGAGGAAACCCACCTGCCTCTATGCCTGACAAAAGGCCAAAAGAAAGAAAGTCAACCACGATTAGTATCCCCAAAACCATCTGTGCAATAGCTAACTCCATATTTTCACCTCTCTGCCTTAAAGGAGATACCCTAACCGGGCGTTTAAGAGGGGCATAGCCCCTCTTTCTTTCTCTCCCCCTCTCCTTTGAAGGAGAGGGGAATTAAAGGAGGAGAGGTAGATAACTACTTCGCCGCCGTTATTTCTCGGGCCAGCTTCACGCTCGGCGGCTCAATGCCGGTCCGGGCGATGTTTTTCAGCTCGGTAATGCTTTCCCGGAAGGTCTGCGCAAAAGCATTATATTCCATGACTAATTTGTTATACTGGTCTATAGTTTCCGGCGGGACTTCTACTTTCTCCGTCGCTTCGTAAAACTGCTCGATAAACTCATAATAGCGACTGGTTATCAGCCACAGTTCATTGAGATAGGTGTAAAGGTAATCGGCAAACTTTCTCAGCCCCAGGTCACTCTCCGCCCGGTCAATAAAACTGCTGCACCAGCCATTTAAAATACGCTGTGACATATCGCAGGCCCTGGCCCATTCCCACAGCTTGGGGTTTTCCAGGCTGAACAGGGTATCGATAATCACAAAGATAGACAGTGACGAATCACCCATAAAACGGCGGTTAAAGTGCTCGGCCAGCTGTCTCAGCCTTACCGCGGAGAGCTCCAGTTGTTTTTCCCTGGCCCTGATTACGGTCACCACCAGTCCGATAGCCAGGAGAATAATCAGGGCGGGGACTATGAACTCTCGCAGCCACTCGCGGAAATAACCAGCCACCGCCAGCGCCGTTATCAGAGCGGGATACCAGCCACGGTTAACGATAATCTTCAGCAGATACATACTCTCCCCCTATCAGTACTTGGTCAGCGGTATTTCCAGTCCCCCCAGCATGCCCACCAGCAGCGCTTTCTGCAGGTGCATCCGGTTCTCCGCCTGGTCAAAGACGACCGATTGCGGGCCATCCAGAACGTCTTCGGTCACTTCTTCGCCACGATGGGCCGGCAGCGGGTGCATCAATATGGCGTCCTCCCTGGCGCAGGCCATAAGCTCACCGTTCACCTGATAGCCGGCAAATATCTGGCGCCGCCGGTCTGCCTCTGCCTCCTGTCCCATACTCGTCCACACATCGGTATAAACGACGTCGGCACCGCTGACCGCCTGGCGCGGCTCCCCGGTGCTTAATATCTCGGCGCCGCTACCGGCCGCGTAGTTCTGGGCCAGCTGCCATATTCGCTCCTGGACTTCATAGCCGCCGGGAGAAGCAATCCGGAAATTCACGCCGGTACGTGCGGCGGCCAGCAGGAGGCTGTGCGCTACGTTATTGCCGTCACCGACGTAAGCCAGGGTCAAGCCCGCCAGTTCCTCTTTTTTCTCATATATAGTGAGAAGGTCCGCCAGCGCCTGGCACGGGTGCTCCAGGTCCGACAGGGCATTTATCACCGGCACATCGGTATTGCTGGCCAGAACCTCCAGAGTTTCCTGGGAAAAAGTGCGGGCGGCAATGGCATCGGCATAGCGGCCGAGCACCCGGGCAACATCCGGGACTGATTCCCGCTGACCCAGGCCCACCTCATCCGGAGACAGATAAACCGTGTGACCGTCCAGCTGCCGCATGGCTACTTCAAAGCTCATCCGTGTCCTCAGCGAGGGCTTTTCAAATAGAAGAGCCAAGACCTTGCCGCTAAGCGAAGAGACCCAACCCGCCGTTTTCATATCAATGGCGTTTGATATGAGCAACTGGATATCCTCATGGCTTAAGTCAGATACGGAAAGCAGGTCTTTTCCTTCCAAAACCACCTCCCTGTTTATGCCTTACAGTATATCACGAAAAGAT
>DAOWCR010000077.1 GCA_030639445.1 Dehalococcoidales bacterium | reverse complement strand
CGGTGTAGATGAGGGCGAGGTAAGGCAGAATATCAATGCGGGCCCTGACCTGGCCTCCGATAATAGGGTGAGGGCCCATGGGCAAAGCGGCAATTAAAGCCAGCAGGTCACCCCGGAAAGCCCTCTCCGTAAAAGTAAAGCCGCCATAGTTGATAATAACAATGCCCAGCAGCGTGACCACAATGCCACCGATGGTTACTTTGCCCAACCGCTCCCCCCATAGAAAATACGAGATGGCGGCGACAAATACCGGATGGGAAGTCACCAGCACCACCGAGCTGGCGATGGAGGTATAGCTGAGCGAGGTTATCCAGAGCGCGAAATGCAGCGCCACGAAAACGCTGGAGAGCAATATCAGGAACGCGTCACGCCGGGACAGGTTGTTCAGGCCGTGCCTTGACTTCAGAGAAGCGATGGGAATTAAGATGGCCGAGGCTATGGCCAGGCGATAGGCGGCAATGACCAGGGGCGGCGCATCCGCCAGGCGAATGAAAATCGCGGCGAAAGAAACAGACAGCACCCCGACCAGCAGGGTCACATACGGCTTCAATTTGAATACCGCCTTCCCGCTATTTATTTTTCGCTCAAAACTCTAATTAGTGCTAGGATATAATAAATGGCTCGTCTTTGCCAAGACCGGTCTGGCTTGAACTTTTTACCCGAGGCAGTGTACCATAGGCCAGCGATACCTTTCTGAAGACAGGAGAAGGAACGTTCCGATATGCCGGCTATCCCGCTGCAGCCCGGAATTATCTACGGCCCCGTCAAATCACGGAGGCTGGGCTGGTCTCTGGGCCTGAATGTTTCCCCTATTACCTATAAGCTCTGTTCTTTCAATTGCGTCTATTGCCAGTATGGCCTGACCGCGGTCTGTACAATTGATACCACGAAAAGACCCGACGATTTTCCCGCTGCGGGTGAATTCGAGAAGGCACTGGCCAGCTCTCTCCTCGCTAACCAGGACAGGCAAATCGATAATATTACCTTCTCCGGCAACGGCGAACCGACGCTTCATCCCCAGTTTGAAGACCTGGTTGATATTGCCCGGAAGTTAAAGGGAAAGTACTTTCCCGAAGCAAGGCTTGGGGTACTATCCAATTCCTCGATGGTATGCCTGGGCAGGGTGCGCCGGGCCCTGACTGAGCTGGATTTCAGGATAATGAAGCTCGATGCCGGCGACCCGGATACCTTCCGGGTAATCAACCACCCCTGCCCGGAAGCGGACTACCAGACGATAGTCAATGGCCTGAAATCCCTGGGGAACGTTACCCTGCAAACGATGTTTATCGACGGGACAATCAGCAACACCGGTGAGCAGGAAGTAAGGGAGTGGATAGAAAGAGTTGGCGAGATAAAACCGGTGAAAGTCCAGATCTACTCCCTCCATCGACCATCAGCCACCTCGTCTTTACGGGAGGTGCCCGCGGAAAGACTGAGAGAAATCGCCGCCCGGACGGAAAAGGCCACCGGCGTTCCCGTGGAGGTGATTGTGGCGACGGCCCCCTACCGCAAGAGAGTTAACCAGCCTTACGATGAGTAACCAGAGATATTCAAACACTTCAAGGAGGAAAGAAACCGTGAAAGACAAGCCCAAAATCACCAGGATAGAGGTGCACCAGTTCGACTACCAGATTAAAGAGGTAGGCCTGGAACCGCACCTTTCTCTCCCCATCTACGAGCCGGGTTCGGTGATCACCCGCCGGGACCACGCCCTCAGGATTTTTACCGACGCCGGAGTCACCGGAGAGTATGTCGGTGGACGGGCCACCGACTACGCGTCCTTTCCCATGTTCGCCCAAAGGCTGGTAGGACGGAACGCGCTGGACCGGGAGGGAATTTACAACGACCTCAAGCTGACCCTGCGGCAGCAGGCACGCTTTGGCATGAGCCAGGTGGATATTGCCCTGTGGGACCTGGCCGGCAAGTACTACGGAGCCCCTATTTACGAGCTTCTGGGCGGCAACCGGACCAGCTTTCCCTGCTACGCCAGCACTTATGTCGGGGATGACCAGCCCGGTGGACTCAGCAGCCCGGAGGCTTATGCCGACTTCGCGCAACAGTGTCTGGAGATGGGTTATCCCGGTTTCAAGATACATCCCTGGGTGGAAACACCTATCAAACGCCACCTGGCGCTGATACACGCCGTCGGGAAACAGGTCGGGGGTAAGATGGACCTGATGCTGGACCCCTTCTGCGCCCCCAAAACTTTCGGAGAAGCCCTGAAGATAGGGTGGGCCTGCGACGAGGAAAAGCTCTTCTGGTGGGAAGACCCCTTTAGAGATGGCGGTATCTCCGCTTTCGCTCACCGCAAACTGCGCCAGCTGGTTAAGACGCCGCTACTGCAGCTGGAGCACCTGCGCGGACTGGAGTCCCACGTGGACTTCATCGTGGCCGACGGCACCGACTTCGTCAGGGGCGACCCGGACACCGACGGCGGTATCACCGGAGTCATGAAGATAGCCCACGCCGCCGAAGGTTTCGGCCTTGACGTGGAACTGCACGCTCCCGCCGGCCCGGAGAGACGCCACCTGATGGCGGCGATACATAACAGTAACTACTACGAGATGGCCTTAGTGCATCCCAAGGCGCCCATCGTGCCGAAAGCACCGGTCTTCAAGGACGGCTACCGGGACGGCCTGGATGCCATTGACAAAAATGGTTGCGTCTCCGTGCCCAGTGGCCCGGGCCTGGGCGTAGCATACGATTGGGACTATATCATCAAGCACAGCGCCGGTATGGTGGTGTACGAATAGCTGGCGAGGACTAACCCGACGCCTTCATCTCTCCCCACCGGGCCACGTATTTCTCTCTGGCCTGTGGGTTGACCAAGGCACGGGGCCACTCTCCCCGCATCACCCGGGCCACCTCCTCGACCGGCCGGTGCCAGCGCTCGGCTTCAGAGGTCGGGGAAAAGAAGGCGGAGTGGGCGGTGATGATGACGTTATCCAGCGCCAGCAGCGGGCTTTTGGGGTCGGGGGGCTCGGGGTCGGTAACGTCCAGGCACGCCATAGCAATTTCTCCATTTTTAAGCGCCTGGCACAAAGCGGCTTCGTCAATAAACCCGCCCCGGGCGGTATTGATAAGACAGGCGGTAGGCTTCATCTCCTGAAAAGCCTCGGTGCTCAGGATGTGCCGGGTTTCCGGAGTCAGCGCCGCATGTATCGAAAGAAAATCGGACTCCCGGAGCAATTGCTGCCAGTCCACCAATTCCACACCCATTTGCCGGGCTATCTCCGGGGACACATAGGGGTCATAAGCAATGACCCGCAGTTGGAACCCCCTGGCTTTGGGCACCAGCGCCCGGGAGACCTTGCCCAGGCCGAGCAGGCCCAGGGTCTGGCCCTGCAGTCGCGACATTCTGGGCCAGATGCCGGTCTGAATCTCAACGCCGCTGGCCGATAGCCCCCACTGTCCCCTCCGGGCCGCCTCGTGCAGCGGAACTATCTTCCGCACACAGGCTAAAAGCAGCGCCATGGCGTGGTCGGATACTTCCTCCGTGCAATAGTCGGGCACGTTGGTCACCAGGATACCCCGCTCCGTCGCCGCCTCAATATCAATACTGTCATAGCCAATCTGGGTATTGCTGACCAGCCGGCAGCGCTCCAGACTCTCAATCACTTTCCGCAGCACCGGGCGAATGCTGCCCACGGTAATTATCGCCTCAGCCTCTCTGGCGAAGGCGATAAACTCATCGTCGCTGGCGCAGGGCCGGGCGGCGAACGCGACACCCATCTCGCCGAACTTTCGGGGGTACTTTTTTGACTCGCCACCCATCGCCAGGGGCAGGACTACCTTAAAACCGACAACGTCACGACTCATAATACAAGCTCTTCTTAAAAGTGCTTCCGGTAACTTGCGTAAAATTCGAGTAAATTATAACATATGTCGTATATGGTTGATGTCAATGCTTTCCACCAGGCACTGCAAGAATTAGACACCTCGGCGGTTAATGGGCTGGTACAGGCAGCGCTGCAGCAGGGTACTCCGGCCGAGACTATACTGAACGAGGGACTCATCGCAGCGATGAGCATCGTGGGCCGGCATTTCAAGGCCAAGGAGGTATGGGTGCCCGATGTCCTCCTGGCCGCCCGGAATATGCACAGCGGCATCGCCATCCTGAAACCGGCCCTGCTCAAAGGCCAGTCAACCAGCAAAGGCACCCTGGTGATAGGCACCGTCCAGGGAGATATCCACGACATCGGCAAAAACATCGTTTCCGTGCTGATGGAAGGCTCCGGCTTTGAGGTTATTGACCTCGGCGTCAACGTGCCCACCGGGGTATTTCTGGAAACAGTCGAGAAACACCACCCTGATATCCTCGGTCTCTCCGCCCTGCTCACCACCACCATGCTGGAGATGAAAAACGTGATTTCGGCGGTAAGGGAAAGCGCCGGTGCCCGGGCACCCAAATTGATGGTGGGCGGCGCGCCGGTGACACAGGAATTCGCCGCTGAAATTGGCGCCGACGGCTACGGAGAAGATGCTATCTCCGGAGCAGAAGCCGCCCTGAAACTACTGGGAAAATGAGACACCCGGAGAAGGAATTTCCATGAACGCCGACAAACCGGACTTATCACCCAGGCGCCGCTTTCTCTCGGGGCTGCTGGGCGGACGGAAAGGTAAACGTATTTCGGTGGCCAGCCCTACCTCCGTCATCAGTGTGGAGCTGATGGACAAGATGGGCATCTACTTCCCGGAAGCCCACCTGGATGCCCGGCAGATGGCGGAACTGGCCGCCGGTGGCTATGAAATCCTGGGCTTTGACACCATCATGCCTGAATTCAGCGTCCAGCAGGAAGCCGCCGCCCTGGGCTGCGAGGTAGACTGGGGAAGTCCCAATATGATGCCCGACGCCAAGACTCACCCGGTCAAAGAGCTGGAAGACATCACCATTCCGGAAAACATCCTGGAGAAGCCGTCCCTGCGGGTGGTGCTGGACGCCATAGCGCTGCTCCGCAAGGAATACGGTGACCAGGTGGCTATTCTGGGCAAGGTCATGGGACCCTGGACTATCTGCTATCACATGGTGGGCGTCCAGGACTTTTTGCTGATGAGCTGCACCGACCCCGACAAAGTAAAGCGCTTCCTTGACGCCTATAAAGAGGTAACCGTCACCAATGCCAATGCCCAGCTCCAGGCCGGGGCCGATGCCATCGTCCTGGCCGACCACGCCACCGGGGACCTGATAAGTCCCCAGACCTACGAAGAATTCCTGGCGCCGGTGCACCGTCATATACTGGGACGGATAGGTGGCCCCACCATCCTGCATGTCTGCGGGGACTGCGCCGACCGCCTCAATAGCTTCGCCGAAGTAGGCTTTGATGCTTACCACTTTGAATGGCAGGTAGACGCCAGGGAAGCGATACGCATCGTCAACGGCCGGATGTCCCTGGTGGGCAATATCGCCAATGCCACGTGCCTCCTCCGCGGCACTCCCGAGGATGTCCACCAGCAGGCCCGCTACGCCATCGAGGCCGGGGTAAATGTCCTGGCCCCGGAATGCGCTATCCCTCTGCAAACACCCGTGGCCAACCTGAAGGCGATAGTCGCCGCCGCCGAAGAAGGCTATTAAAATCTGGCGCACTTCTCTTCTAATAATTAAAACAGACTGAAAATTCGTGGGTCTGTCCGGCACTATCAACACTGTGGCTACGGACTTTACATGCCGCCGTCATAGTGGTAATCTTTTGCTATAAATGGCTAAACGCAGGCCAAAACAGCTTCAGGAGAAAAGTCTCCGGGTAGCCACCACCGGCGATATTGAAGTCTCCACCTATCTGGAAATCGCCAAAGAGATAGGCGGGGAACAGCCGACAGCGCCCGAGGAAGCGGTATCCGGAGCCGAGCGTGAAGCGATAGTTGTCATTGACTTCGGCTCGCAATACAGCCTGCTGATTGCCCGCCGCGTACGCGAGTGCCAGGTATACTGCGAGCTGGTACCTCATGATGCCCCCTGGGAGAAGATTGCCACCCTCAACCCCAGGGGATTTATTCTCTCCGGCGGCCCGGCCAGCGTTAATGACCCCAACGCGCCCCTCGCTCCGGCTTATGTCTACGCCAGCCACCTGCCGGTGCTGGGTATCTGCTACGGAATGCAGGTCCTCACCAAGCAGCTGGGCGGACAGGTCGCCCGGGCACAAAACGGGAATACGGCCATGCTGTCCTGCACCTGAGCGATTTAGACTCGCCCTTGTTTGCCGACTTACCATCTTCCATCCCG
>DAOWCR010000046.1 GCA_030639445.1 Dehalococcoidales bacterium | reverse complement strand
GGTGATAACTCCGCCCAGTTTGACGGCTTCCTGATATATCTCCCTTTTTACCTCGCGCAATTTTCCTTTTTCTGCCAGGTCGTTCAGCAGATGGGGATGGAGATTTCCATCTCCGGCATGTCCAGAGATGGGTAGGGAATATTTTGTTTTGGCATGGTATTACCTCCCGGCATTTAATATTTAATCACCTATACCTGAGATTAAATATATGTTCTAGCTTGTCTGTCAACAAAATGCCAGTTATTCTTCCTTTTTCTCCGCGTGTTGTTTATGGTAAAATAACTACCGGTTTGTTTATGGAGGCGGGGACATTGTTTAAGCCTCCCAGGGTAGTCAGCCCCATAGAGGGCTATACATGACACCGATTTTGTTTAAGCTTAAGTGTCGATGGTTTACTATTACTATCGCCATTCCAGTCTTTTAGTGCTAGCTCCCCTTAAGTCGCTCGCTAAGTGTTAGCTAACGAGCAGCCTTTCCTTTACTATAACCTCAATCGGTGTGAGAAGAAATGAAACATACTCCGATATATGAAGCGCACCTCAAGCTCGGTGCCAGAGTGGTCGAGTTTGGCGGCTGGGAGATGCCCATTAGCTACCCGTCAGGAATATTTGCGGAGCACCTGGCGACACGGAAATCCGGCGGTCTTTTCGATATTTCTCACATGGGCCGGTGCCGGATTGGTGGCCAGGATTCCTTACCCTTTCTGCAATATGTCCTGACCAATAATGCGGCGGCCCTGGCGCCGGGGCAGGCCCAGTATGCCATGATACCGAACGAAAGCGGCGGGGCGATTGACGATGCTTATCTCTATAGAGTGGACGAAGAAGAATATATCCTGGTGGTCAATGCCGCCAATGCGGAAAAGGACTGGCGGTGGCTCCAGAAGTTCCAGCCGAATTTTCCCGGACTAGTCCTGGAAGACCATACGGAAAAAATGGCCATGCTGGCCCTGCAGGGGCCGAGGACCAAAGCCGTGCTGGAAGCCGTCCTGGGTGATATCAGAAGTCTTATTGAGCCAACGAGGAATAACCTGGCCGCCGCCGAGATATTCGGCACCCGGATATACCTGTCGCGGACCGGGTATACCGGTGAGCCGGTAGGTTTCGAACTGTTTCTACCCACAGCTATCGCCGTGCGCCTGTGGGACGAACTGTTAGCTGCCGGAAGCGAGGAAGGCGTTGTCCCGGTGGGACTTGGGGCCAGAGACACGTTGAGATTGGAAGCCGGGCTGCCGCTTTACGGCCATGAGCTGGGAAAGGATACGGAAGGGAAAGAGATTCCGGTGCTGGCTCTCCCCGTAGCCAGTGTCGCGGTCAGCTTCGGTGGCATCAAAGGTGAGTTTGTGGGGCGGGAAGCGCTGTGGCAGCAGTTTCAGGAAATAAAACTGAGGCAGGAAGGTCGGCTGGAGACACCGGGAGAGAAGTGGCTGGTTCCCAGGACCATATTCCCCGTGTTAGTCTGCGGCGATAGCGTGGCCCGGGCGGGCTGCCCGGTGTATGTCGGGGAGAAACTCGTGGGACAGGTGACCAGCGGGACGGTGGTCCCTTACTGGAAGACCGAGGGTGCCGGCATTCAGGCCAGGCCCGGTGTTGAAACTGGCAGAAGGGTGATATGTCTGGCTTATCTGGATGCCGATTTGCTGGAGGGCCAGAAGGTCCGGGTTTTGGTTAGAGATAAAGTTGCCAGGGCCATCATCGTCCGGAGCCACATCGGCAGCGAGGCGGCGCCTTATGCCCGACCGCTGTTTCCGGAAGAGCCTGCGTTAGCTATCAGTCGCTAATCGGACTTAATAATATCCGGGTACGCCGGATAACCAGACGCCGGCGAAGACGCACCATCACTGTCATTCTTTCGCAGCTCGGGGAGTAGGCTCTCGTAATAGTCCAGTGACTGCGGATTACCCAGTGCGTCTCTATTCAGCACCGGCTTGCCGTGCACTATGTTGGTGACGGCCATTTCCACCTTCTTCATGTTGAGGGTATAAGGGATATCGGGCACTTCAATAATTCGGGCCGGGACATGCCTCGGGGAAGCATTTTCACGGAGGGTCTTTCTAATTTTATCCTTTAATTCCTCGGTCAAGCTGTGCCCGGCCGCCAGCTTCACGAAGAGAATGACACGCTGGTCGCCCTGCCACTCCTGTCCTATGGCCAGGCTATCGGCCACCTCTGGCAGCTTCTCCACCTGGTAATATATCTCCGCCGTACCGATACGGACTCCCGAAGGTTTTAAGACGGCGTCGGAGCGGCCAAAGAAGGTTATCCCTCTGGTATCACCGTGAACCCGGATATAGTCCCCGTGACGCCAGACATTCGGGTAAACACTGAAGTAAGCTTCTTTGTACTTCTCGCCTTTCGGGTCGTTCCAGAAATAAAGCGGCATGGAAGGCATAGGCGCTTCACAGACCAGCTCTCCCATCCGGTCAATGACGGCCTTACCTTTCTCGTCATAGCACTTCCCCTTCACGCCCAGGGCCCAGCACTGCAGTTCGCCGGCATACACGGGGAGGGTAGGCGTCCCATTAGCGAAACAGGTCTGGATTTCCGTGCCGCCGGAAATAGAATTAAAGTGCAGGTCGGTTTTAATGGCTTCATACACGTATTCAAAGCCTTCCGCGGAGAGGGCGGAACCGGTCTGGGATATTTCCCGAAGTGAGGTTAAATCATAATGCCGTTTCGGCTCAGACTGCTGACTTTTCAAATAATTAATATAGGTGGCGCTGGTGCCGAAAATGGTTATCTTTTCATCCTGCACCAGTTGCCACATGGCACCCGCGTCGGGATAATTCGGGTTACCGTCGTATAACACGATAGTCGCTCCCACGGCCAGGGAGCTGAGCAACCAGTTCCACATTATCCAGCTGCAGGTGGTGATATAAAATATCGTATCTTCCCGCTTTAAGTCACCGTGCAGTATCAGCTCTTTTAAATGATTGATGAGAACGCCGCCGGCTCCCTGGACCATGCACTTTGGCTTACCGGTGGTTCCCGAGGAAAAGACGATAAATGCGGGGTGCTCAAAAGGCAGCTGTTCGAATTGAAAGTCGGGAGGTTCGGCCCCGGCGATAAACCGGTCATAGTATACCGCGTTGGGAATGTGGCTGATACCGGAATTTTCACCGGCGTAGTGGACCACGATAACTTTCTCCAGAGAGGGAATTCCCCGGCCGATTTCGCCGGCGTTAGCCAGGGAACTAAAGGTCTTCCCCTTGTAAATATAGCCGTCAACGGTGAAGAGAACCTTTGGTTTAATCTGACCGATACGGTCCACCACGGCTTGCGCGCCGAGGTCAGTGGCACAGGAGGACCATACCGCGCCGATACCCGTCGCCGCGAGCATGGCGATGGCGGTCTCGATTAAATTGGGCAGGTAGGCGGCCACCCTGTCCCCGGGTTTCACTCCTATCCCGCGCAGTGACGTGGCCAGGCGCACCACCGAATTATAGAGTTCCGCATAGGTCATTCTGGCCGATTTCTGGTTTTCTCCTTTGAAGATAAAAGCGAGATGGTCGTCCCGGTGTCTCAGCAGGTTCTCGGCGAAATTAAGCCTGGCGCCGGGAAACCATTTCGCCCCGGGAAACCGGCTTAAATCATCAACCACCTCGTCATACTGGCGGGAAGCTTTAATCTGGACAAATTCCCACACGGACGCCCAGAAATCAGGCAGCCGGTCAATCGACCAGTCATACAATCCGTCATATGAAGTAATTTTAAGTCCGTACTTTTCATTGACGAAGTTGGTGAACCGGGTCATGTTGGCTCGCTTCTTTTGCGCCTCGGCAGGTTGCCAGAGTAATTTTGCCATAGTGTCTCTACCTCCGCAGGTTCTGGCATCTCAATTGCCGTCGGCGCACGGCAAAACAAAGGATACCTCTATCGCTAATCAAAATAGCAGGTTTACCGATGTATTTCAATACCCGGTTCCTTCCCGTGGGCATTGCAATTTTTCCGTCTTTAGGGTAGTTTAACATATAGAGTTGCCAGCCTGGTTCTCAATGGTTAGCTTTTTCATATGGCACAGGAAAGATTAAACCGTGGCGACTAAAACGTGATAAAAAATTAATCGGCAACTATGATAACCGGTAAGGAGGCAAAAAGAGATGGAAGCGGGACTTCAGGGTAAAATTGGCCTGGTGACCGGCTCGGGTAGAGGTATCGGGAAGGCAATTGCGCTGGGTCTGGCGGGAGAGGGCGTCGATGTCGTGATTAACTACCGGGTGAACCGGGTCAGCGCGGAAGAGACCGCCGCCGAAGTAAGGGCTCTGGACCGGCGAGCCATGGTTATTGCCGCCGATGTTACCCGCGAACCGGAGGTCCGGAAAATGGTGGGGCAAATTGTCAAGGAGTGGGGGACGATTGACGTTCTGGTGAATAATGCCGGGCTGACGCATGTTGCCCTGGTCGAAAATATGGAAAAGTCAGACTGGGACCATCTTTTAAACGTTATGGCGGACGGCACTTTCATTTGCTCCAAGGCGGTAACACCGGTAATGAGGGAACAAAAGAGCGGCAAAATAATCAATATCTCCTCCGTAGCCGGGGAGAGGACCACTCAGAACGCATCGGCTAACTACGTAGCGGCCAAGGCTGCCATTCTGGGTTTTACGCGGCAGCTGGCTTATGAACTGTGACCGTTTAACATAAATGTCAACGCAGTCTGCCCGTGGACGGTAATAAACGCCCCTGTCCCTAGCCGCCGTGGGACGCGAGGCGTTGGAGAAAATAAAAGAGGGGATACCGTTACGGGACTATCCCAAACCGGAAGACGTGGCGGATGCGGTCGTCTTTCTGGCCTCGGATAGGGCCAGATTGATAACGGGTTACAGCATCAGGCTGGACGGTGGTATGTGCTTGCCGGTGGGTACCCGGACCTGGGAAGATTATTACACGTCACATGAAGAAGCGGCCAAAAAGAAGACCGGCTGAGAAGTTATACCGGGGCAATGTCAGCGGCTTACTATATTCAATCAAACTATCGGAGGTGTTTTCGGTGGTAAAACAAAATGTTCCTTATCCGTCTCTGGATACGCCGGCCGTGCTGGTGGACATGGACACTCTGGAGGCAAATATAAGGGAAATGTCCCGGCTGGCCGCCGAGGCCGGCGTGAGGCTGAGGCCGCATGTCAAAGTGCATGAAAGCGGCCTGATCGCCGGGATGCAAATTGAGGCGGGAGCGTGCGGTGTGGAGGTAGGCTCCGTGGGGCAGGCCGAAGCTATGGCCGAACAGGGAATCGAGGATATCGTTATCGCTCACCCCGGCTTTTACGGCGGTCATAAGGGGGAGGCACTCAGGAAACTCCTGGAGAAGCCACGACTTAAGCTCACGGTCGTGGTAGATATGTACGAGCAAGTTGAGCTTATTGCCCAGGTGGCCCGGGCAGCCGGGAAGAAAATTCCGACACTGGTTAAGATTGACCTGGGCCGGAACTCCCGCTTTGGCGTCCTCCCGGGCGCACCGGTGCTGGAAATGGCAAAGCATCTTTGCCGGCGGCCGGATATCGAATTTGCCGGTATTTACGGCCATGAAATGGGGGCAAAACCGACACCGGAGGGTAAAGACGAGGCGGCTTTCGAAGCCGCCTCGATAATGGCCGAAAACGCCAGGCTGCTGAGGAAGGAAGGTATCACCGTAGACCACGTTTCGGTGGGCGCCTCATCCACGTTCCGCGCCAGCTGCCGTTTTGCCAAAGAAGGCAAGTTCCCCGAGATAACCGAGATTCATCCGGGGCAGTGCACCATTGGCGATATTATGTACCTGAGAGGCGGAGGCAACACGAGAGACGCCTGTGCCGTCACCGTGCTGGCTACCGTGATGAGTGCATCACATCCCGGATGGGCTGTAATTGACGCCGGGTTTAAAACCATCGGGGCTGATTCTCTCATCACCTACCGGGAAGCTCCCGACTTTTTCTGGCAGGGAAAGCCCAGCTTTGGCTCCGTCCAGGGGCGTCCCGACCTGTGGCTGGGGCGTCTGTCTGCTGAAATCAGCTTGATTTTCTATACGGACCCTGAGAAGAAGCTGAGTTTTGGCGAGCGACTGGAAATTGTGCCCAACAATGCTACCCTGGTGATTAATATGCACGAGCAGATATACGGGGTGAGAAGCGGCGTGGTGGAGAAGGTGATACCGGTAACCGGGAGGGGACGGGGGATTTAGATTATGATGGCCATTTCATAGGGAAAAGCGCCGGCGATTGCCCTGGATTAGACGAAAGTAAAGGCTCGCTTTGGATTTTCCACCATAATAGTGTGTATCTGTTCTTCCGTCATACCTTTCTGCCGCATGATGGGGACAATATTATGCAGTAGGTGAGCGTACCCGGAACCGCCGTAACGGGCCAGCAGTATCTTGGCACAGATATCATGTGAAATAAGAATCTGGTTCAGGTATCCCTCGTTGATAAGCTGAATAATCTGCCGGAGGCGCCCCCGGTCACCCGGTATATCAATTGGCTTCCGACCAGCTAAACTGGCGGCAAATTACTCGGCAGCTTTTCGATGGCTTTTCAGTATGGTTTCAAGTTCCTCCGAAGTAATGTTATAGTGTTTCAGGAGGTCTCCAAGCCGGCGTTCCTTCGAGGCATCCGAGCCAGTCTGGTCTATTTTTTGCGGCCCGGTGGGTGTCCATGCTTCGTCGCGTATATTCAGCGTAAGCAGGTCCGGTCGCGAGTAGTGCCCGACACCATCCAGATATACCTTGGCCAGCTCGCGCTCCGAGAGGTCAATCTCGGTATGGACAATTGTTTCACGCTCGAATACCGGTCCCGCCACCGTAAGCCCGGCGGGATTAATGACGCAACTGCCACCGATAGCCAGGTTATATTTCATGATATCTTGTAGTTCAGACGGAATGTCTCCCGGTTTAAGATACCAGCTTGAGCTGACGACAAACACCTGGTTTTCAATGGCATGCTGGCGCATGGCCGACTCGATATCACAGGTACCGGGTTCCACCCCGGCCGATTTGGCCCCGAGGTGCTTTTCCACCGTCCACCAGCCGGGCCACAGGGCGCAGTGAATCTCCTCGCCTTTGATGGCCAGGGCGGCGCGCAGGAGCGTCATATGGTGCTCGTAGCAGATAGTGGCGCCTACCTTCCCGATATCCAGGTCAAAGACACGTATGTCACTGGCGTCCCCCATCCCCCAGTAAACCCTTTCCGAGTGCGTCGGCACCAGCTTGCGATGACGACCCAGGATTCTACCGTCACGGCTGATGACAATCAGGGAATTGTAAATCGTCAGGCTGCCGGGGCGGTCGGACAGTTCGTTGCACCCGATGACACAGTTAACGCTTGCCCGCCGGGCTACTTCAGCCATTTGCCGGGCCTCGGCACCGTCCCATCGGATGGCCGAGCGTATCATTCGCGCGGCCAGCTCGGTTGACTGCCTGACGGATACGCTACCACGCCAGAAGGGGTAACCGCAGAAGTAGACTTCCGGGAAAACGAGCAGGTCGAGACCCAGTTTACCTCCCTCTTCAATATAATGGCACGTCTTTTCCAGTGTTTGCTGCTTATCAAAGAACCTGGGCGATATCTGAGCGGCGCCAACTTTGATTACCTGGCTCATGTTAGTTTCTCCTATCGGTTATTCCCCGGGTATATAGTATTATATGTCAGATGCCGGGTCACTGCCAGCCATTGCTCCATAAACACGGGTATGGGAGTAACGATTACGTTTGACAAATTATTACCCGGAAAAGTGAGATAACCTGCCGCCCAAAATTGGACCGAGGTCAATGTGGCTATAAGTTAGGCGGCGGAAGTGACACTTGCCAGGGTGAAATCATAGTGGGTACGGGAACTTCGATTACGGTAGGCCGGTCCTCGCCCAGCGCCGCTCGCAACCCCTCTTTCAACTCTTCGGGACGGGCCAGCTTTATCCCCCGTGCCCCCATCGCTTCCGCCAGGCGTGCGAAATCCGGGTTGTGTAACCGGGTGCCGATAACCCTGCTCCCGAAACGATGCTCCTGGTCGTAGAAAGAGGCGCCAAAAGCTTGGTCCACGAAGACTATGGCCACCACGTTCAATCCTTCCTGCACCGCGGTAGCCAGCTCCTGGGGAGCGAACATGAAGCCGCCGTCACCGCAGATGGCCACCACTTTTCTTTGAGGATTGCCTGTTTTGGCACCCAGGGCGGTGGGAAAGGCGTAACCCAGGGTGGCGAAGTAAGAAGAACTAAGGTAAGTCCGGGGCAGCAGCACCGGGTAGGTCAGGTGGCCCCAGTAGGCGATATTGGTGACGCCGGGTACGAGAATGTCATCCTCTTTTAGTTCGGCGCGGATAGTCCGCAACAGGGCAAGCTGAAGAGGCGCTACCTCTTCCAGCTCTCCCAGGGCTGCTTGCCTTATCTTCTCGATTTC
>DAOWCR010000107.1 GCA_030639445.1 Dehalococcoidales bacterium | reverse complement strand
CGGAGTAAAGGGGGTTTTTCCCTACCTCACCCCCGTTAAGTTTTTATTTGGTGACCCCATCCCCCTTTGTCCCCCTTCCCCTTGTTAAGGGGAAGGGGGAAGATAAAAAAGAGGGGTGAAATCCCTCTAAAACTCCCTACAAGCACTTCTTAGGTTTGTTCCTTCAAAACTCCCCATAAATATATTTGAAGACTCCGCCTCTCTTTGGCTCTCCTTCTCCGGGGTAAGCATGAGGGGGCAAATCAAGAAAGCGGCATGCTTTAACTCCCCCTGCTCTGGGTTAATCAGGGGGAGACGCTTTAACTCTCCCTGCCCCGGGTTAATCATGGGGTGTCTCAGAGGGGCGTCAGCCCCTCTTAAAAAACCTTCCCCCTCTCCTTATCAAAGGAGAGGGGGTCAGGGGGTGAGGTTACCTAATAGATATTAAAGGGGGATGGGGTTACTAATTACCAAAAGTAGAGCGGGCAGGATTCTAAAGGAGTGTGGCACCTCTTGAACTCTTTTTATATAAGGCTTCTAGCTTCGCTTAAACTCCAGGCGCAGGACTTTTTCGGTTTCGGCGGTAACTTTTACCCGTTCGTCAATACGCCAGCCGACGACCCAGAGGATATGTTCCGGTGAACTGACAATCGGGACTCGCTGTCGCCAGGCGTGGGGGATTTTACTGTCAATCATAAATTCGTTTAGCTTCTTGGGCTGGCTCAAGCCCAGCGGCTGAAACCGGTCGCCGGGCCGACGAGGGCGCACCGTCAGCTTGCGGCCCGTTTTAGCGAGGTCAAAACAGGCGGAGAGGAGGTTATCTAATAACCCACCCCCTTTATCCCCCTCCCTTACTAAGGGAGGGGGAAGATTGGTTAGAGGGGCTTCGCCCCTCTTGGACTCCCTTTTTCGGTCAATAATATTTGCCTCGACGTGCCATCCCGCCAGCTCCGTGCTGCCCGGTATCTTCAGGGCGGACTCGGCTTCCAGGGTGGGGAAGGGGGACAGCGCCGCCGGGTCCGTGCCCAGCAGGAAATTATCGTATTCTATGGTAAAAATCAAGCCTTCCGGCAGGCTGATTTTTTTGCCGGCGGGTTTGTTCAGGGAAGACAGGATGCCTTCAATATGGCGGGTCTCAATGTCTTTCAGGTCCCCCAGCCGCTTTTCTATCGCCGTCCGGAGCAGGTGCCGCTGCAGGGCGGGAGGCGTCTTAAGCAACTTTGCCTTGTCCAGAATAACCGTGGTTCCCCGTTCCCAGGCGATTTCACCCCACAGGCGGGCGGCCTCTTTGTCCAGAAAGGCATAGTCTTCCACGGCGATGCGGGCGGCCCGGAGCAGAGCTTCGGCTACCCGGGGATTATAGTCCTGAAGCAGCGGCCGGAGCTGCCGGCGGATTTTATTTCTCAGGGGCGAGAGCGACAGGTTGGAAGCGTCGAGTCGGGGCTGGAGCCGGTGCTGGCGGCAGTAGTACGTCGTCTCCTCCCGGCTTACCGTGAGCAGCGGCCTGATTATGGTGAGCCGGCTGGCCGATGATGGCCACTGGCTGGACGGCTGCAGTCCCCGCAGGCCTCTGGTGCCGGTTCCCCGGATTAAGTGCATCAGTATGGTCTCGATGTGGTCGTCAACGGTGTGTCCCACCGCGGCCCGGTCCGTGCCGGCAGTCTGCGCCACCCGGCCCAGGAAATCATAGCGGACTTCGCGGGCGGCTTCTTCCGGGGAAAGGCGGTGCCTGGCCTGGTAGGCCCGGACATCACGCCGTTCAATGGTGGCCGGGATATCCAACTGACGGGCCAGGTCAGCGACATACCGGGCGTCGGCTTCGGACTCGTCACCGCGCAGCTGGTGGTCAAGGTGGGCCACGTGGAGCCTTAAGCCCAGTTTCTCCCGTAATTTGACCAGAATGTGGAGCAGGCAGACTGAATCCGGGCCGCCGGATACCGCCACCACCAGCTTCGGCTGGCCGGTTATCAGGCCTTGCTCCCGGATGAAGAGTAATACCCGCTCGCTTATCCCGGCGGTGCTTGACTTTACGTTGGCCATCATCGCTGGCCGGTTGTTGCCGTTTCTTTATTATTTGAACCTGGCCCCAGGATAAGTTTGGTGCGGTGCAGCGACTCCGGACGGTGAGTGAAGCCGAGGGCAGCGGTAACCTGCTCCGGTCTTCCCGAACCGCGGCTGTCACAGCGCAGCCTCATGCCGATGGTGCCGTGGCCGTTACGCCAGTCAATGAGCCACAGGTCATCAATTAAAGCCCTCAGGTCGTAGTGGCGCGGGCCGGTGTCTCTCTGGTGTTGCCAGGGCAGGTGCTTTAGCGCCAGCAGGGAAGCGAGGGCGGCCGCTACCTCCTTTTGTCCTTTTTCGGCTTCCAGTCCGACCTCGTATTCGGTGTAGCGGACCTGGGACTGCAGCGAGGGCAGGGTCGGCGCTACCTGGTGCACCTGTAAGATTTCAATGCCGGGGGGCAGCTGCTGGCTGACGGCGGCGGTAAAAAAGTGGGGTGAGGCCGGCCGGGCCAGTGTAATGTCCATTAGCTCGGCTTCACTGGTAACGCCCACGGCCAGGGGTGCCGCCAGTGACAGGCGGGGGCGGGGATTAAATCCCTCGGAGTAGGCCAGCGGTATTCCGGCACGGATAAGCGCTCTTTGCCACAGGCGCATTATATCCAGATGAGAGATGAACTTCACCGCCTGTCCCCGGCGGAACCTGATGCGCAGACGTTGCATTTTCTTCCCGTTCTCTTCTCGGGCGGTCAGTCTCCAGAAGCTTCACCGGTATCCCTGGCCGGACCGGCGGCGCCGGGCCCGGCTTGTTTCTCCTTGGTCAGCAGGATTTTCTCAATTTTCAGTCCCCGCATTTCGGTGATTACCAGCTTCGAGCCCTTATACCGCAGCTGTTCGTTGAGTTTTGGTATATATCCCAGGAGGTGGAGGACAAAGCCGGCAACCGTTTCATAATCGCCTTCCGGCAGCTCCAGTTCCATCTCCTCGTTGGCTTCCTCGATGCGCATGCCGCCGTCAATCTGGAAGGTGTATTCGTTGATTACCTCGTACTCTTTTTCTATCTCGGCCAGCTCGTCCCCTACCGGGCCGACGATTTCTTCGACCAGGCGTGTGAGGCTGGCGATACCGGCCGTGCCGCCGAACTCATCTACCACCACGCACATCCGGTAATTTTTGTCGCGCATCTCGGAAAAGAGTTCGTTGATGCGCTTGGTCTCCGGGGTAAAGTAAGCCGGGCGGGCCAGCTCATCAATGGTGCTCCGGGCGGTGACGGTGCCCCTGGCCTGCGCCATAAGTACGTCCTTCACCGAGAGAATGCCGACCACGTTGTCCATATTTTCCTGGTATACGGGGAAGCGGGAGAGGGGATATTCCGTGTAGAGGGTAAGGAAATCGGCTATTTTGGAGCCCTGCTCGATAGCGATGACTTCCGGGCGCGGCACCATGACCTCACGGACGGGCCGATCACCGAACTCGAATACCTTATGCAGCATCTCGGCTTCGGCCTCTTCCACCGTTCCCTCTTTGTGCCCCACCGATATCATGGTGCGGATTTCCTCCTCGCTGGCCAGTGACCTGGGCATGGGCCTCCCGCCAATCATCCTGGTAAATCCTGAGGCTATCCAGCTGAGGGCGATGACAAAGGGGGTAAAGAGCCAGGCGATGAGCTCTATCGGCCGGGCGAAAATTAGCGATAACCGCTCCGGGTGCTGGGTGGCGAAGGTCTTGGGGGTGGTTTCGGCGAATATCAGGAGGAGGACGGTTACCCCGATGGTGGCAATGAGGACGCCTCCTTGTTCTCCCCAGAGCTCAATCGCTATGGCGGTGCCCAGGGCGGCGGCGGCCACGTTGACGAAGTTGTTGCCCAGCAGGATGGTGGAGAGGAGCTTCTCCGGCCGCTCAATCATCCGGGCGACCCGCCGGGCGCCCCTGACATTGCTCTCCACCATATGCTTCATTCTTATTCTCTGCAGGGTAGCGAAGGCGGTTTCCGAGCTGGAAAAGAAGGCGGACAGCAGCAGGCAGAGAACAAAGAGCACCAAGTATAGTTCAATGTCGTCTGACATACAATATCATCTCACTCGTCTGAGACCACTTCCTTACATAATCATAACACTGGCTTACAGGGGTGTCAAAGGAGTTTAAAAACAATTCCCCCCCTTATTAAGGGAGGGGAATAAAGGGGGGTGGGTTATTAAAAATTTCTATTTATTTAGCACTTGGTATAGCCGCACGCCGGACAGATAAAACACCCCTCCTGGTAGATGAGCATATTGCTGCACTCCGGGCACTGCCCGGCCAGGTTCTTGGCCAGGCCATAGTCCTCCGGCCGGGTCTTGCCGTCATAGCCGGTGGTGTGCTTTTCCAGCACGCTGGCGATGGCATCGGCGCAGGAGAGAATAGACTTGCCCTGTTCCCAGGCGATGGACGGACAGCGGATGCCCCGCAGCTGCCT
>DAOWCR010000110.1 GCA_030639445.1 Dehalococcoidales bacterium | reverse complement strand
CTGAGTATCAAGGGGTTGATCGAAGCCGTTGCCCTTCCCAGGAATACTTTCTGCCTGGCCTGCTTTACCGGTGATTACCCCATACCCGTCCAGCTTGAGATGGATAAGCTGGCACTGGAAACAATGTCGGCCGGCCGCCGCTGAGTCTTCTTAATGTGAGGCTGTCGTCAGCCAGAATATCAATCTCCCGGTCGTTTTTCCTATCTTTAGGTTTATCAGGTAACCCCATCCCCCTTTAGCTATTTTTTAGGTAACCTAACCCCCTTCCCTTTGTTATCAGTTTGGCTCTGGGTTAAGAAAGCGGGGTGAGGTCATTTTATATCTTGGGAAGAGAGGGTCAGATGGATAGGTTTCAAACAATCTCTGTCTGATGATGTTGACAAAACAAATTATTTATTATAAAGTTATTAGAACAGGTGTTCGCCTTGGTCCTGGAGGCCGACTTTGGAAAAAGATATGAGAGCCTTGTCAGCAAAGCAACAGCGCATCATTGATTTTGTTCACCGTTTCTTGATGAATAGCGGCTATCCGCCAACTATTAGAGATATTGTGAACGGGTGTAGTCTCAGTTCAACATCGGTGGCGGACTACCACCTGAATATACTGAAGGAAAAAGGATATATCCGCCGCCATCCCGAGATATCACGCGGTATTGAGCTACTCAACAGGTCGCTGGCTTCATTGTCCCGGGTGCAGGTCCCGGTCATCGGGCAGATAGCCGCGGGCGAGCCGATACCGGTGCCCACGGCTGATACCTGGGATGTTACGGCGGCGGCGGAGACACTGGAGGTAACCGCTGATTTAACCCGGGGCAGGGGAGGGATCTACGCTTTGAAGGTAAAGGGCCGGTCCATGGTGGATGCCCTGATTAACGATGGTGATATCGTGTTGCTGCAATATTTAAATACGGTGGAGAACGGAGAGATGGCCGCGGTGTGGCTCAAGGCGGAAAAAGAGGCTACGCTGAAGAAAGTCTATGTTGAACCGGGCCGGGTGCGGCTGCAGCCGGCTAATAGCCAGATGCAGCCGATATACGCCGAGCCGGATAATATTGAGATTCAGGGGAGAGTAATTGCCGTCATCAGGCAGTTGGCCTGACCCGGGAAAAGGGGGATAACTATTCTTTTTCAAAATCATAGCTTGATTTGATTTTTACCGGCCGTGAATATAAACTTAATTTGATTTTTAGTTGACGGTCTGTATAAACTGGTGAAGAAGCTATGATTATATCTCAATTCCAGACGGTGGGTCGGGACCTGTTTACCCGGGGACTGGTTTCCTCTCACAGCGGCAATCTGAGTATCCGGCTGGGAGAGCGGATAATTATCACCCGCCGCGACAGCATGTTCAACTGTTTGCAGGAACACGATTTAATCGAGACCGGAATCAGCAAAAACAACCGGTCCACGCCACTGGCTTCGGCGGATTTGGCCATTCACCGCGCGATTTATCGGGAAACGCAAGCTTTAGCTATCGTCCATGCTCATCCACCTCACGCCGTGGCGCTGTCGATGACCGAGACGGAGATAGTGCCCAGTGTGGAAGGCCTGACCGTAACCGGGACGGTACCGGTCGTGGACTGGAAGATGGAAGAGAAATTAAGAAACCTGGCGAACACGGTTGCCCGGACATTAAAACAGCACCGCATTATCATGGTGCGTAACCACGGCAGCTTCGCTATCGGCCAGCTGCTGGAAGAGGCTTATAACTTCACCACCGCGCTGGAGCAGAGCAGCCAGGTGCTTTGCCTGACGAGGTCACTGCAGGTCAATCCGGTCAAGCAATAGCCTGCTTCTTATAGACCGGAGTGCACCAGTCAAGGTATTTCGGGTTGTCGCCCCGTATCACCTCGGCATAAACTTTTTGCAGCTTTCCGGTTATTTCCCCGATGCCACCGTTGCCTATCTTCCGATGGTCTATTTCGGATACCGGGGTGACATGGGCGGCGGTGCCGGTGAGGAAACACTCTTCGCAAAGATAGAGTTCGCTGCGGTCAACCGGCCTCTCTATGGTCTCAATACCCAGCTCATTTTTGGCCAGTTTAATGACGCTGTCGCGGGTGATACCCGGCAGGATATTGTTGTAGGTGGCCGGGGTAATTAATTTACCAGCTATCATCAGGAAAATATTTTCCCCGCTCCCCTGGGCGACGTAGCCATCAACGGAAAGCATAATAGCCTCATCAAAGCCGCTCTCTACGGCGTCTGATTTGGCCAGGGCGTTACCGGCGTAATGGCCCATAATCTTGACCTGTGGCGGAATTGAGTTATCCGTGGGACATTGCCAGGAAGAGACCGTACACCGGGCGGTATCCACGTCTATATAACGTCCCCAGGGAATGATAAACACCGTGTAATCATCGGCGATGTCATGCAGGCGGACGCCCAGGGCCTCGCTGCTCTTGTAAGCCAGGGGGCGCACGTAAATATCTTCCTCAAAGCCGCACTTCTGGGCCAGCTCTACCGTTTGCCGGCACAGGTCGTCCACGGTATAGGGCAGCCTGATCCGCAGTACCTGGCAGCCATTGAGCAGCCGCCGGTAGTGCTCTCTCAGGCGGAAGAGGTAAATCTGCTTTTGTTCGTTATTCCAGTTACCTCGGATACCTTCAAAGACAGCGGTGCCGTAGTGAAGGGCGGAAGTCATGACGCTTATCTTGGCTTCGGCCAGTGGAACGTACTGGTTCTTGAAAAAGGCATAAGACGGCATTTGAGCGTCTCCTTTGCTTCAGTTACTTATAATGAACCATTATATACATTGGCAGGATAGAAAACAAGAGGGGTTGCTAAAAAGAGAGTTTGCCTACCTTGATAAGCTCGGCGTCTGTAGAGTGTAGCCGTCGTTATCCGGCGGGAAAATGTCTTTCAACCGCAGGGTCCGGCCGGTCTGTATCGAGGTGAAGCCGTATTTTTTGCGGATGCGGTCAATGGCGGTGTTCAGTTTTTCTTGTCTGCGGGCGGATGGGTCCAGCATATCCAGCTGTCGGCCGACTTCCGCCAGGTTTGACACCCCGATGCCGATGAGGCGGACGGCCCGCTTCTCCTGGGACAGCTCTTTCTTTAATAGCTTTAGCCCGTGGTCGAATATGGCCTGGTCGGTATCTCTGGCCTGGCCCAGAGTTTGCTGGCGGGTGATGGTGGTGAAATCGGCATACCTCAGCTTCAGGGTGACGCACCTGGCCAGCTTGCTTTTACGGCGCAGGTCACCACCGACCCGTTCCCCGAGATAGCGCAGCGTGGCCTCTAAAAGTGTGAGGTCTCTGGTGTCCCGGCCAAAGGTGGTTTCCCGGCTGATGGACTTGGCCTCACCGGGAGGCTCTATTTTCCGGTGGTCAATGCCGCGGGCGTGGTCATGCAGCAGTTCACCGGCGGCCCCGAAGTGGCTCTTGAGTATCTCTAAGGGCAGTCCGGCCAGCTGCTCGATGGTATTGACGCCTAGTCCTTGCAATGTCCGCTCGCTCTTCTGGCCGATTCCGGGCAGTTTCGCTACCGGCAGGGGACTCAGGAAAGAGCGTTCCTTTCCCGGCGGCACTTCCAGCAGGCCGTCCGGCTTGGCCCGGTCGGAGGCAATCTTGGCGACGGTCTTGTTGTCGGCGATGCCGATGGAAGCGCAGAGGCCGAGCTCGTCCCTGACGCGTTTTCTTATTTTTACCGCCATTTGTCTGATGGAACCGTGAATAGATTCGAAGCCGGTGGCATCGAGGTAAGCTTCGTCCAGTCCTAACGGCTCCAGGTAGGGGGAAAAGTCGGCCAGGATAGCCATAAACTTCTGCGAGGCGTCATGGTACCGGGCGAAGTTGCCTTCGATAAAAATGGCCTGGGGGCAGAGGCGGCTGGCGGTCGCTAGCGGCATGGCGGAGTGCAGCCCGAAAGCGCGGGCTTCGTAAGAGGCGGCGGCGACGACACCACGCCGGTCGGGTTTCCCACCGACCACCACCGGTTTGCCCTTAAGGTCAGGATGCAACACCTGCTCTACGGAAACGAAGAAAGCGTCTAGGTCAATATGCATGATTCGGCGGGTCATTGCTCTCCCTGGGAAATGAGACTCTTAACCCGGCGCTCGAAGACGCCTCTTTCCAGGAGGACACGGTGCTGGCATTTGAGACATTTAATCCCGATGTCCAGCCCCAGCCTCACTACCTGCCATTCGTTGCCGCCGCAGGGGTGCTGTTTCTTGAGACGGACGATGTCACCCAGTTTTATTTCCATAACCATGCTGGCTGCCTCGGCAGAAGAGAGACTAAAAGATGGTTTAAGAGAGGTGTTGCCTCTCTTCTAGCATTGTTTTTATCCCGGGCGGCGGGTTGCCAAATGGCGGTTAATCTGGTCCCGCAGCTCGG
>DAOWCR010000130.1 GCA_030639445.1 Dehalococcoidales bacterium | reverse complement strand
CTCCCCGGAGGCAGCGAACAGACCGCTTAAGTCAGCAATACTGATAACTTCAAGCGAGTCAACGATAAGGTCGGCCTCGCTCAGGCTTTCCCTGGAATGGTTGTTGGTCACCGCCAGGCACTTCATCTCCGCCCTCTTGGCGGCGGCCACCCCGGCCACGGCATCCTCAATAACGAGACAATCTTTGGGTGTCACCGCCAACCTCCGGGCGGCGAGCAAAAAGCCCAGCGGGCTGGGCTTTCCCTCCGCCACCTCCCGTCCCCAGACAATTGCCTGGAAGTAACTTACTATCCCCAACCTGGCGGTAATCAGTTCAATATTCTCAATGGGTGCCGAGGAAGCGATGGCCATTCTCACTTCGTGCTGGTGGAGCCGCTTTACTAATTCCACGGCGCCCGGCAGCGCCTTTACTTTCCGTGCCGCCTCCCGGCGGAAGGCCGCCTCTTTCTCATCGGCAATGGCATAGACCTCCTCGTCGGACAGGCCGCTAATGGTATCCCGGATGATGGTGTCATCCCTCTGGCCAAAGTGGTGCCGGAAGTCGGCTATGGTGAACGTCACCCCTCTCCCGGGGAAGACCGTCTGCCAGGCCTTAAAGTGATAGGGGGCGGTATCCGCAATCACGCCGTCCATATCCCAGATTACCGCTGCCAGCTTGCTTCCGGACATGGCGCTAGGACTTTCCTTTCCGGCTGCGGTCAGACCCGGCCACGGCCATGTATATGGCGGTGCCTTCCGCCATCAGGGTGCCGTCCGGTAGAGAAATTTTCGCCTCCGTCTCAACGAACTTTCCGTTATTCTTAGCAACCGTGCCGGTGACCACCAGGGAGTCATTAACCAGAATCGGGCGCCGGAAGTTTACCTCCATTCGGGCGGTAACGCAATTCAGACCGCAGAAGCGGACAGCCCAGCCCATCGCCTCATCAAGCAGGCTGGCGATAACGCCGCCGTGGAGAATATTCGGCCAGCCCTGATAGAATTTGGCCGGAGTAAACTCGGCCCGGGCCGTCTCACCGTCCCGACTGAAGTTCAATTTCAGGCCAATCGGGTTATTCTGGCCGCAGCCGAAGCACAGGCCGTCGCTGATATCAAAGTCTACCGGTACTCGTCGATTTGCCATTATATCTCCGTTCCCGCGGCCTACGCCGCCTTAAAGTGTTCCCACCCGGCTTTGTCCCTTGGCACAGGGCGGCCACTGGCGTCAACCACGATAACCCTGCTTTCTTTATCGGCCACAATTTCACCGATGACCGTTACCGGGCAGGCGGCCGCCTCTTTTACTTTAGCCATAGTCCCGGCACCGGCGGTAAACAGCAGCTCGTAGTCCTCCCCACCCCCCAGCGCCATTTCCAGAGACCGGTTGCCAAAGTTGGCCTTGACGGCCGGGTGAATCGGCAGACGCTCGGTTTCCACCCGGGCGCCCACCCGGCTGGCCCGGCAGACATGGGCCAGGTCAGCTACCAGCCCATCGCTGATATCTATGGCCGCTTTGACTCCCTGCCCGACCAGGAGCTGTCCTTCAGCAATGCGCGGGACGGGATGCAGAAAAGCGTCTCTCAATTGCGCCGCCGCCTCAGGGTCAAACCGAAGTTCCCCGGTCAGCATTTCCAGGCCGGCGGCGGCCGTCCCCGGGCAGCCGGTAACGGCCACCCTATCACCGGGCCGGGCCGCCGAGCGGGTGAGTATTTTTTCCTCCTGATTTACGGTTCTCCCCAGGACGGTTATGGTAATGGACACCAGGGGCGCGCGGCAGGTATCGCCACCGATGATGGCCACCTCAAACTGCCCGGCCAGCTCAATGATGCCCCGGTACAGGGCGGTAACATCGGCTACCTCCGTATTTGCGGGTAAAGCCAGCGAGACGACGGCGTATTCGGGCACGCCGCCCATGGCCGCGATATCGCTTAAATTGACCGCCAGGGCCTTTGCGCCCAGTGCTTCCCAGGGAGTCGTAATCAGGGAGAAGTGGACATCCTGGAAGAGGGAGTCAGTGGTCACCAGCTGCGTGGCCGCCCCGGTGCGCCACGCCGCGGCGTCATCGCCGATGCCAAGGATGAGCTGCTTGTTTCGCGGCGCGGGAATCATTTTCGCCAGGAGGTCAATCAGGCCGAATTCTCCCAGCTCCGAGACTTTCATAGCTGAAATTATAGCATTAGTCCCGCCTGGGGACAAATTAGCTTGTTGTGAAATGCTTCAGAGTTTCGTCAAATCGTACTTATTGCGGTATTCCCTTAGCCTGTTTTCGTCGTCCTATGAGAAATATAACCAAGCCACCAATAGTTGCTATATAAAACATCCCAAGAAGAGAAAACCCGATGTAGTGAGCAATAGTGTCAGCTATTTCGCTTATTTCGTCTAGACCATACACTGCATTGTATAAAACAACACCAACTAGAAATGTAATAAGCATCATACCCGATATTCCAGCTACTAGCAGGAATGTTTTTAGTGCTTTCAAATATCTTGAGACTGTTTTCTTTTTCCAAACTTTCCATCCCAAGTATATCCAGACCCCCACTAGTATGACATCAATACCAAACATTCACTTAGTCCCCCCTTCCTAGATTATAGTTACATACCTCCTTT
>DAOWCR010000066.1 GCA_030639445.1 Dehalococcoidales bacterium | reverse complement strand
TATAGATAGTTCAGGTCAATGATACCAGTTCCAGGACTTACCGACAATAATAGTCTTACCCCTTTAAATTTTATTTTGAAACCCCATCCCCCTTAGATTTTTATTTGGTAACCTCACCCCCTGACCCCCTCTCCTTTGATAAGGAGAGGGGGAATAATTTATAAGAGAGGCTTCGCCTCTCTTTAATTCTCCTTACTCCGGGTTAATACTACGTAGAGTTTTAGCTCTCCCCACTCTGAGTTAATGATATGGGGCGTTTTAGCTCTCATTACTCTGGGTTAACAATGTGGGGGGGCAGACTCTCCTTATTTCGGGTTAATAAAGTGGGGCGTTTTGATTCTTTTGACTCTGGATTGATAAGGCGGGGTGTCTAAGAGGGGCGTCAGCCCCTCTTCTTCAAAAACTCCCCCTTCCCCTTCTAAAGGGGAAGGGGGATAAAGGGGGATAGGGTCATCCCAATAAGTAACCAAAGGGGGTTGGGGTTACTAAAAACCCTGAGGAAGCGAAGCTCATAAACAAATTCCTCAAAAGAAGGTGTACCCCTATTTATTGTCGGGAAGTACCGGAACTGGTATCATTGACCTGAACTATCTATATTAAAGGGGCTTATCAGTGACCACCGTTTTAGCCAAAGCAGACATTCACCGATTATTACGGCAAAAGCCGCCGCTGGTGGAAGGCTGGGTTGACCTCGAGCAGCAGGTGCAGCCCAACGGCATTGACCTTACTCTGCGCGAGGTGGCTTTACTCCAATCGCCGGGCCGGATAGCGGCGGAGAACCACCAGCGGCTGGTGTCTGACCTGGCACCGCTCGTTTTTGACGGGCTGGGTTTTATCGACCTGATGCCCGGTGCCTACAGCATCACCTATAACGAGATTGTCCACCTGCCCAAGAATATCATGGCGCTGGCCACTCCCCGGTCAAGCCTGCTGCGCTGCGGGGCTACGGTCAATACGGCGGTCTGGGACGCCGGCTACTCGGGCCGTTCCCAGTCGCTACTGGTGGTCTACCATCCCCAGGGAATTCGTCTGCAGAGAAACGCTCGAATCATACAGCTTGTTTTCCTGAGGCTGGCCCGGCGGACAGAAGGCTACCGGGGGACCTACCAGGGGGAAAATATCTAACCGCCCCTACTTCCTCTCCACACCGACGATATACCAGTCTTCCGGCGGGTCGTGCCGGGTATCGACCGTCAGGTGGACGATATCGAGGCCGGGATAGCGGGCCTTCAGCTCCGGCAGGTCCACCGGCTCGAACCGCTTTTTATTGTTGAGATAGGCCTGTTCGGTCAGGGCATTGGAGACATAGTCCTCTTCCGTCCGCTTCAGGATACGGGCGATAGCCACTTCCTGCGGGCAGTCCGTCTGCAGGATAACCAGGGGCCGGTTATGTTTGTCGGCGATGGCCGCGGCGCGCTCTCTTAACGACCGGGTGACGAAGGTGGCATCAAGGATGGCACAGCCGCTCCGGGCCAGCGTCTCGTCGGCCTGGCGGAACATCTCGTCATAGACCATGGTGCGCTTGTCCATGCTGGCGGCGACCTTCTCGTCAAAAACGTCTTCGTTTTTCAGCACCTCCCGCCGAATCAGGTCGGTGCGCAGGAGCGGGCAGTCCTTGAGCTTGGATACTTCCTCGGTCGTCTCCGTTTTCCAGGTGCCGGGCAGGCCGCAGGCGATAAGTAAAAAACCGGAACCGAGCTCGTTTTCGATAAACTGTCTGAACGGCTTTCTCAATTTACCAACTCCCTTTTAGCGTTTTACCGGCTTACGAAGTACCAAAAGTGAGAAGAGCGACACTTTATTATCAGACTTTACTCAGGTATCATGTTCCTCTTTTTTGAGCTATAATCTCTTCATTTAAAAAAACAGTCAAGACCCTATAGTCTTTTCACTCTTTTAGCGATGAGTTTATTTATTTTCTCATATGAAGGAGGTGGCCCTGTTCTCACCGGCTTGTCGTCGATAAACAAAGCATCGTCAATTCCCCACTCCAAAAAGACCTCTTTATCAAAGGTGTCAATCCCATGAAACACCACCTCGTCACCAAACTCTAAGGCAGCCCTCTTTGCCCGTTCAAAAGCCAAATTCTGAGCCGGGCACCATCCGTTCAGGAATGCCGTCACCGTTACCTT
Source organism: Dehalococcoidales bacterium (assembly GCA_030639445.1). Lineage (GTDB taxonomy): Bacteria > Chloroflexota > Dehalococcoidia > Dehalococcoidales > RBG-16-60-22. The sequence goes on along the minus strand of DAOWCR010000066.1, from coordinate 4,546 downwards.
GCCGGGTATTGTTTCCGGCTTTTTCTTCTGTTTAATCCATTTGGGAGGGACTGCTTCGTCGGTGAAAGGTTTCCAGAGGAGAACCGCCATACCTTGCCTGTCCACCTTGGTATAGCCATGCTTTTTAAACCATGAGGCCTTCATCCAGAACGGCAACCAGATTCCCCAGGCCGCTATGCCCTTAGCCCCCCTGGCTTTAACATCAGCCTCAGCGGACTGAAGCAGGGCTTTGCCCAGCCCTCTTTTCTGGAAATTCCCCCTTCCCTTTTTATAACCATGAACCCAGATACAGTTAATAAAATATAGGTCATTCCCCGCCACGAGGGAGTGCTCTATCGGAACATACTGTATCGTTCCGCCAACTTCTCCATCGTCATCCAGGGCTAATTTCACCTGGAGGCCCTTGTCCTTCATTTTATGATACCAGACCTCTTTGTGGTCTCCCGCCTCTTTCATCTCTTCCGACCAATCTTCAAGGCAGACGAAATATAATTGTTTATGTTCATCGGGCAGATCGATTATTTGCATTTTTCAGCCTCCGCATGGTTATAGCACACGACCCAATCCGATTTAGCTTTCCCTCTCATTATATCTCATATATACGATTCGGCCAGCTCAAAATAGTGCCGGGCAACGGTCAAAACTCCCGCTTTTTCTTCCGGCGAGATATGCGGGTCATCCAGCTTGAAGCTCTCCACTTTTCCCCGCACGTAAGCCCGGTAGCCCTTGTAGAAATCAAGCAGTGCCCTGAGTTCCTCGTCCTGGCTCCGAGTCACATAGGCATTAACGAAGTCGCCGGACAGGTCAGCCCGCCCGTAGTGGTCCAGGTCCATGGCCAGAAAGGCAACCTCGGAAGCGACGTCACAGTACCGGAACCGGTCATTAAATTCAATACAGTCATAGATACAGATACTATCACAAAAACAGATATGAGCGGCGTGAAGGTCGCCGTGGCAATCCTTTATCCGGCCTTCGGCCATCCGCTTTTTAAATAAAGCGGCGTTTCCCTGAATAAAGCGGTTGGTATACGCCCGGATACGCTGGTACTGCTCCCGGGAAATAGTATGGCCAAGGTATTTCTCGGTCTGGGTAAAGTTCTCCTCGGTATTTACGGTGATGGTGTCAAGACCGCCAAAGGTGCTGATACTGGCGCTGGTCTCGGCCTGCCGGTGGAACTCGGCCAGCTTTTCCGCCACGCCCGCCAGCATTTCTGGCGTAACTTTGTCATTGGCCAGCAGGGCATTCATCATCATTGCCTGGGGAAGGCGGCGCATTTTTACGGCATACTCCACCGCCTCGCCCTGACCGCCAAAAATAATCTGCCCCCCGTGCCCGGTTACGGGCAGGATACCCAGGTAGGCGTCCGGACAGAGCCGCCGGTTAAGCTCAACCTCCCGCTGACAGTAAAAATGGCGCTTTTCCAGAGTGGTGTAGTCCAGATAGCCCAGGTCCACCGGCTTCTTGACCTTGTAGACATAGTCATCGGCCAGGAAAACGAATGACATCTGGGTCTGCATCAGCTCCACTTTTTGCGGAGGGTCCGGATAGGCTTGCGGGTCAAGCAGCGCCTGGATTATTTCAGGTAGTGGTGACATTTCTCTCTTTCCTCCTCATCCCCCCAGGATATATGGTGACCTCACCCCCTGTGTCCCCCTCTCCTTGAATTAAGGAGGGGGGAGAGTCTGTTTGAAGGAGGGCTCTCCCCTTCAATCTACGCCTTCCCGAGCCATATTGCCTGAGGGAACTATACGGCTCTTAGCCATTCCCGCAGGTCAGCCAGCACCCGGGAATGATTGGCTCTGGTCACTTCCACCAGATTTACCTGGGGCTGGCGCTTGATATCATCCGCCCAGGGATGAGGGTTAAACATAATCGTGCCCAGAACCTTCTTCCCGCTGCCAATTGCCTGCCGGACGGCTTCACGGAAGTCAGCCGAAAATAGCTCCATTTTCCCGATTTCGTCAACGACGATTAAATCAGACTGCCGGGCCGCCCGGTACAGGGCGGAAACGCCCACCCGGTCCAGGCTACCAATATCAACGCCGTACTTGCCCACTCGATAGCGACTACGAATATCGACGTGAGCCAGTACCGCTTCCTGTCCGTCCAGCGTCACCAGTTTAAAACCGAGCCTCGTGCCCTGACTCCGTATTTCCTCGGTGTAGAAGCCGCCGGCCCTGCCTTCAAGCGCCGCTATTGCCTGCTTGATAAGGCTGGTTTTTCCCGTCCCCGGCCGGCCGGTAAGCAAATAAACCCGCTTCATCGTCGGCGTCCGGCCACTACCTTCACCCGACAGGAATGGCTATTTCCGGGCCGGTTGCTCCGCCTTTCCTCTTTCCTTCAGCTTCTTCTGCTTGCGCCGATGCTTCAGGGTGGCGACTCTCTTGTTCTTATTCATCACCAGTAATCTTAACTCAAATCAACCTTTTCCGCCACTCAGGCGTTAAAGGTTTTCACAAACCGGGCAAAGGAACGGTCATAGGTTTTCTCTATCTCGGGAGGGAAGACACAGCCGGGCAGCTCGTTACTCTCCAGGTGATAGGTGATACACTCACAGCACTTGCCCTTCCGGGAGCAGGGCTCGTAGGTACAGGCACATTTGGCTTTATTGGCCTCAACATTACATTCCATATATCAATCTCTCTTTCAAACGGATTATCTCTTCGGGGGTGAGGTCAAGAAACAACCCAATCACATATACCGTTTCCTTATCGTTTCGGATAGCTCACTCAGTAGCTCCAGGACACGGGCGGCTGCCTCCTCAGTAGCCAGAGACGCCAGCCCACAGCTGGGAGTAAGCAGTCCCTGCGCAATCAACTGCTTGAAGCGGATGTCCTGCCGGGTAAAGGGGGCCATCGCCTCCTCCAGGCGGTCTTTGAGGCTGGCGGCCGATTCTCTGGCCAACGAATCTTCCTCGTTAGGGACAATCCCCCACGCCACCGTGCCTCCCCGGTCCAGGAATTTCTTTACTTCCGCAGGGTAAAGGCTCAGTGACGACGCAGAGTTGTAAGCGTCAAAGCTGATAATATCAACACTGGTCTCCAGCAGTACCGACCAGTCGGTGTTGCCGCAGCAGTGGACTCCCTTCAGACCGCCAATGCCGCCGAAGACTTCCTCCAGCAGGTTGATAACCTGCGCCCGGGAGAGCATCACCGAGACCGAGCCGAAAGCCGACATATACGGCTCGTCAACAAAGATAATGGTGTTTTTAGAGATGCGTCTCAGCTCTTTTTCCTGCCAGGCCGCCTTCAGCCGGAGTAATTTGGGCACGGCATCACCCAGAAAATCGTCATACAGGATACCCTTGCCGGTATCATCGGTTACCGTCAGCCCCCAGGTGACCGGACCGGTCACCTGCCCTTTGACCGCCAGGGGTGACAGGTCAGTCAAGGACAGAAACTGGTGCAGCCCGGCGGCATATTCCGGACTGATAGCGTATTTGACAAATTCGTTCTCCAGGTAGGCGGCGTAGAGCCGCTCCAGCGCCTCCGGTTCCCGGGAGCGGTCCACATAGATTTTTTTCTCGTCCTCCTCGACCACCACCCCGGGGAAGCCCTGGCTGTACTGGGCGTACATATTCTCCCGGAAAGACCGCCGGGGCAGCTGGGGCCAGGCCGGGATGTCCTTGAGATAACGGGCAATCTGCGCGCAGGCAGACTCCGGGTCGGTATGGGGCATGCTGCCGATAACTGTCGGCCGGCAGTTGAATTCTACGCCGGGCATAAGGTCAGTCCTTCCTGATATATTTGCCGATTAACAAGTCGAGCTTCTTTTTCTGCTCGTCCGGTATCAGCTCCGGAGCGGTGACGATGGCCGTTTTCAGCGCCGAGCCGCAGTCGCAGTCCCGCTTTTCGGGCACTCTGCCCAGCGCCAGCTTGATGATTTTTTTGGCGGTACCAATGTTCTGGCGCAACGTATTCAGGATAATCTCGGCGGTGACCGCCTCGTGCTTCCGGTGCCAGCAGTCATAGTCGGTGACACAGGCGATAATAGCGTAGCAGATTTCCGCCTCCCGCGCCAGCTTGGCCTCGGGCAGCGCCGTCATACCGATGACATCCGCCCCCCAGGCGCGGTAGAGCAGCGACTCCGCTTTGGTGGAGAAGGCCGGCCCCTCCATGACCACATAAGTGCCACCCCGGTGCACGGTGGCGCCGGCGTCTTTGGCCGCCTGGTAGACCAACTGGCTTAAATCCGGGCACACCGGCTCGCCGAACGGGACGTGGACGACCACGCCCTCCCCGAAAAAGGTATTGACCCGACTGCGGGTGCGGTCAATCAGCTGGTCGGGAATCAGCAGGTCGCCGGGCTTAAATTCTTCTTTCAGGCTGCCCACCGAGTTAATGGCGATGATATGCCCCACCCCCAGCGACTTTAAAGCATAGATATTGGCTCTCACCGGGACTTCGGTGGGCAGGATGCGGTGCCCCCGCCCGTGCCGGGGCAGAAAGGCGACCCCCACTCCCTCCAGCTTACCGACGACGATGGTGTCACTCGGTTGGCCGAATGGTGTCTTTATGTCAACTTCATCAACCTCCGTCATCCCCTC
>DAOWCR010000084.1 GCA_030639445.1 Dehalococcoidales bacterium | reverse complement strand
TTCCCGCCGGGACAGGAGATGAGACAGGAAGCTTTCCGCCAAATTCTGGAAAAAGCCCTGGCCGACGGGCGCATTACCCCGGAGAAAGTTGCCGAAGTTAAGGAGTGGCTGGAGAATCCAGGGACCTCGGACCAGCTACCACCGCCCGCCTACTTCCTCAACAAGGCGGAGCGCGGCCGCCAGATGGGTGTTTTCGCCAGAGGATGGGAAGGGCCGGCGGCTGACTAGACCGACAACTTACCAACCTTCATACCGGGCAGGGGGCCTCTCTGGAGACCCCCTGCTCATTTTGTCCAGATGCCCCGCCCGGCCGCCTTCGCGGCCGATTCTAATTCCTCCAGTAAGTCCTGGTACTTAGTATCGGGAGGGTAGGCTTTAGCCTCGGCCAGCCCCTGCTTTACCAGCTCGGCGTTGACCAAGATATCGTCCACGTAAACGTAGCGCAGCAACCGGCCGTACCTGTCCGTCTGGGACACGTCCCGCTCCAGGCGTACCTCTTTACCCTCCACCAGAAGGCGGTTCGCCTGCCAGGCTTCCGCGCCATACGCCTCCTTCTCCGGGTAAACCTCCGGAGCATCAATGCCGATATACCTTACCCGGTAGCCGCCGGCCACGGTAATGGTGTCGCCGTCAATGACCTGGATAACTTTGGCCACCTCCGGCGGTGAACTGCACCCACTTAGCCCTAAAACTAAAACGACCGCGAGGGCCAGCCAGACCCGGCCGCTCGCCAGGTTACTCTTCCGCATAGCGCTCCCGTTCACTGTAAAGGCAGCCGCAATATTGCTGGCGGTAAAGATTTAATCCCTTGGTCATATGCCGACTTTCCGAGTAGCGTTTCCGCAGGTCGGCGTAGAGGAACGCCACGCCTTTTTCTTGGGCCACCTCGTCGCCGACCTCCCGGACTAGCTCGTGCTTCTGGTGGGGGCTGATGAGCAGGGTGGTGGTGAAAGCGTTAAAGCCATTGCGGCGGGCGGTTTCCGCCGTTCTTGACAGGCGCAGCTGAAAGCAGTACCGGCAGCGCTCGGCTTCGTGCCCGACCACCCGGTGGAAGTATTCCGTCAGGTCATAACCCCCGGCCACCATCAGGGGCAGGTCTATCTCCTGCGCCAGTGATTTCATCGCGGCCAGGCGGTGCCGGTGCTCCGCATAGGGGTGAATGTTGGGATTATACCAGAAAGCGCTGACATCATAGCCCGGCTCCCGCCAGTAACCGGCGGTATAGGCCGCGCAGTGGGCGCAGCAGACGTGGATTAGAACCGATTTCATAACTACCATCTTAGACTTATCCGGTCTCATTTATCAAGACAACCCGGCTGATTTTTCACCCGGGTCCAGGTATTAAAATTGACTTCTGAGGATAGCAGGGGTAAAATCCGTGAGACTACCCATAAAATTATTTTAAGGAGGTATCTCTTGTTTTACGAAGTAGAACTAGCCCGGCCAGAACCTGGCGAAAAACAGGTCTCGGCCCTGGTAGTCCTGAACCCGGCTGAGTCCCGGCGGCTCCTGGCCAGGGCGACGGTAGCCCTCCCCGAGGTACAGAATGCCTATAAAAACGGCATGATAATTATTGCCCGGGGCATCACCAACGCCTTTGTCACCGAGGAGCTTCTCGGCGTCAAGGTGGAGCCGAAAGCCGGCCAGACCGTGGGCTTCATTGGCGGCGGCATCACCAATGCCAATGCGGGACCGCCCCCCTGCACCTCGCACGTCATCAGGAAGGGGAAGGTGGTGGAAGGGGCTGATTCCAACGTGGAAATACTCGATTTCGGCCCCGATGATGTTTTCATTAAAGGAGCCAACGCCATCGACACGGAGGGTAACGCCGGCATCTGCGTCTCCGGCCGGAAGGGCGGCACCATCGGCATGGCCTGGCCCATCGTGACGCCGCGCGGTGCCCACCTTATCATGCCGGTGGGCCTGGAGAAGCTGGTGCCCTCGGTGATTGAGGCGGCCAAGCACTCCGGCATCTACCACTTCAAATACAGCACCGGTCTACCAATCAAAATCACCCCGGTGACTATGGGCAAAGTGCTCACCGAGATTCAGGCCTTCGCCGTGCTGGCCGGTGTCAGGGCCTATCATCTGGGCTCCGGCGGTGTCGACGGCTCCGAGGGGGCAGTGGCCCTGGCCCTGGAAGGCGATGAGACCAAAGTAAAGAACGCCCTGGAGCTGGCGAAGTCCGTCAAAGGCGAGCCTCCGGTGGGTAAACCGGAGACCACCCGTGTCAGCTCGGCCGAAGACTACAATTACGATGCGCAGGCCCAGCTGGACACGCTGGGGGGCATCTAGGCCGGCCGGTAAAATCAGGAGGTTGACCTATGTTTTTTAATTTTCCCCGGGATTATAAAGTAAAGGAACCGGCGCCGGGATTTTTATTGCACGCGGTCTGGGGAGAACGTATGACAATCTCACGCGTCGCTTTACAGCCTCATGCCGAGGTCGCCGCCCACCACCACCCCCACGAGCAGATGGGCATCGTCCTGGAAGGGGAATTTGAGATGACCATCGGTGATGAGACCAGGCTGCTGAAAAAAGGCGATATTTACCTGGTTCCCCCCGATGTCACCCACGGCGGTGTCACTCACGATAAGGGAGCCCTGGTGCTGGATGCCTTCAGCCCACCCAGAGAGGATTTTAAATAGCCCGTTAATACTCTTCTTATCCTTAGTATAAAATCCGGATACCTGCCCGGCAGGAGAAAAAATTGAAAATCCTCTGCACGGCCGCCAGGTGGCTGTTCGTCTTATGTCTGCCCCTGCTGCTGCTGACGGCCAGCATTGGCGGCGCGGTAAATTTCCTCAAGCTGTACACCTACGGCTTCGAGAAATACGGTGTCAGCCAGACCACGGGCCTGGCGGATACCGAGCTGGAAAAAGCGGCCCGCGGGCTGATTGGCTACTTCAATTCCGGTGAGGAGAATATCAGCCTGAGCGTGGTCAAAGACGGTCAGCCGTTCGTCCTGTTTAACGAGCGGGAGGTAGGGCATCTCCGGGACGTCAAAGAGCTAATCCGCCTAGACTACCTTGTCTTACTGGGGACATTGATTTACGCCCTGGGCTACGCCGGGGTCAGCCTCTGGCGGAAAAACCGCCGGCCGCTGGGGTGGGGGATTGTCTGGGGAAGCATCCTTACCCTGGTCCTGATGGCGGCGCTGAGGCTGATAACACTATACAACTTTGACCAGTTTTTCTGGCAGTTTCACTTAATCAGCTTCACCAACGAGCTGTGGCAGCTCGACCCGGCCAGAGACTACCTGATAATGCTCTTCCCCCGGGGCTTCTGGTATGACGCCACCCAGTTCTGCGCCCTGGCCGCCGGGACGGCGGCGGTGGTGCTGGGCGGGGTGGCCTGGGGACTGAGCCGAAGAAAGGCGGTATCTTAGTCCAGCATAAACTGTACTCTTAATCACCCTCCTCCACACTCCGCCGCCGGTAGACGATGGAGACGACAATCAGGACGGCTCCGGCCGCCATCAACCCAATGCTGAATGTCTGCAACGGTGCGGCAGAGTCGGCAATCAGTCCCAGCAACCATGTCTGGAGAGAGGGCGGTATATCCGGCAGCGGCAGGCTTGTCGGGAGAAAATTATTGATGGCGTAAACGCCGGCAAACTCAAGAATTCCGTAAATCAAGAAAGTTATGCCCAGCCCGCGGGTAGCTTTCTTCACGTTCCGTTCCAGGAGAATAATGGCCGCGACCAGCAGCGCCATCAGGCCAATCAGTGCGTAGTGGGCCGTCTGGACATAGCTGAGGCTCTCCCTTATTTGCCCTATCACGGCCCTGGAATCCGGGGGTAGCGAACTCTCATCAAACTCAATTTCCGAGGGTATCTGCTCGGCTAGTTGCTCGTAGAACTGGTCAAAGTACTGCTCCAGCATCGCCGGGGGCGCGGCGGCCAGCGCCGGGGGTATATTTTGCTGGAACATTTGCCACACGTTATCTCTCAAGCTTTCCTTTAACGGTGCCAGGTCAATCATCAAGCTCAATCTCTCGCTTTTTCCCAGAAAATAGTCATAGCCGGAATAGATGGCGCCATTTACCTGTTCCTTCAGCCACGGTTCGTTGTCGGCGATAGCACGGTATAAAGACTCCTCCAGAAACGCCATCTCCGGGGGCAATTGCTCGCTAATCTGCTCCTCTATCACTTCCTTTGCCAGTGCCGACACATCAAGTCGGTCCACCTGGTCGGCGAGGAAGTCCGGGTTTAAAAAAGTATTTTCCAGGGTATACAACATGCCGAAAACAGCCAGGGACAGAAAAAGAAGCAAGGTCAAAATACTGATGGCCAGACCTTTCAGGAAATTCATTGGCAGACCTCCTTACGGCTCCGTGCTTTCTTAAAGCCAGAGTTTGGGTGGTATTTTACCACACCAAAAGATAAAATTACACCACCCGCTCCCGGGTCCGCAATCTTAAAAGAGACAGGATTACGCCTGCACCCGCCCGAAAGTCGCTCAGCCGGTTGACGGTGACCAAGGCATCTTGTAGAATTACTATGGTAACAATTGTATCCATGGGCGGTTAGCTCAGTTGGTTAGAGCGCTGCGTTGACATCGCAGAGGTCAGTGGTTCAAGCCCGCTACCGCCCACCATAGCAGTGGTTTGAACTCGCTTTTCCAGATAATTGAGATTATGTCAGCGGTTCTGGGCCCCCAGGAGATGAGGCGGCTGGAGTTGAGGCAGATGGACAACGAGGAACTTTTCCGAAATTATGATAACGACCTGGTACTGAGACTGCAAAATCCCAGAAACTTAAGCGATACCAGGAAGATGTTGGGCAGGTTCAAAACACACCTCGACGGACGTCCCCCTTCACCGGAACTGGCCAAGGAATTCCTGGCCCAGTTTGCCAACCGGAAGCCAAGAACCCTGTACCGCTACGTCCAGATGATCAAGGGATTAATGAAGTGGTACGGACAGCCCCTGGACGATTTAAAAGTGAGGGTGCCCAAGTCGCTACCTCCGTATATCGAGGATATAACAGTTCAGAAACTGCTCGATGCCATCGAGAACCACAGAACGCACAAAGGCAGTATACCCCGCGACAAGCTCCTGGTCGAGCTTGCCGCCAGGACAGGCATGAGGCGAGGCGAGCTTGCCACACTCGAGGCGCAAGATGTACACGAAGACTTCCTGTTAGTGAGGGACAGCAAGTACCACAAGGACCGCGTCATCCCCCTGACACAGTCAGTCGCCCCGAAACTCAACGACTTCGTCCGGGGCATGAAGCCCAACGAAAAAGTCTTCAAGCTCAAAGCACCATGCATATCCATGAAAATAAAATACTTCGCCAGGAAAGCAGGGCTCG
>DAOWCR010000038.1 GCA_030639445.1 Dehalococcoidales bacterium | reverse complement strand
TGAAACTCTTCGGCCATGCGCACCGCGTCCTGGCCGGTCATGGCATCAACCACCAGCAGTATTTCGTCCGGCTTCAGCTCTTTCTTCACCTGGGCCAGCTCGGCCATCATGGCTTCATCTATGTGGAGTCGGCCCGCCGTGTCAACGATAACCCAGGTGGCCGCCAGCTCCCTGGCCCTGGCACGAGCACGGGCGCAGACGTCCCGGCTCGGTGTATCCGGAGACTCGCGATAGACCGGCACATCAAGCTGCTTGCCCAGCGTCACCAGCTGCTCGATGGCCGCCGGCCGCCGGTTATCGGCGGCGACCAGCAAGGGCCGCTGCCCGGTACGCTTCAAATGAAGCGCCAGCTTGGCGGCGGTGGTCGTCTTGCCGCTGCCCTGCAGGCCGGCCAGCATGACCACCGATGGCGGCTGAGAAGCTGCCGCCAGGCGACCCGGCTCGCCACCGAGGACGGCCACCAGTTCCTCGTTAACGATTCTGACTATCTGCTGGGCCGGAGTCAGGCTCTGTCGCACGTCAGCGCCAAGGGCGCGCTCTCTTACTTTGGCCACGAAGTCCTTGACCACCTTGAAGTTAACATCGGCTTCCAGGAGGGCCAGGCGCACCTGGCGCAGGGCCTCGTCAATATCCTTCTCCGTAAGCCGACCCTTGTTCCCCAGCAGGCGGAATACCTGGCCTAACTTATCGCTGAGAATCTCAAACATAATTTCATTCTAGACGGGGGTAACCTGAGCCGTCAAGCTGATTTAGCGAGAGTGGGTATCCTAAGAATTGCGCCGTCCCCCCTTTCTTTTCGTCCCTTCTTTAAAGCAGTTTAGATTAACGGGGTGTTCAAGAGGGGCGAAGCCCCTCTTCTTAAATCTCCCCCTTCCCCTTATTAAGGGAGGGAAAAAAGGATGGGTTTCGTAATTAATCGCTAATAAAATAGATAAATAATATTTTTAATTATGCTAAAATAAGCTTACCGAGGCCGTTACCTATGGAGTTTAGCTGATGATTCCCCTCAGGTTAAAACTGCATAATTTTATGTGCTACCGGGATAATGTGCCTCCCCTCCACTTTGAAAGCATCCACATCGCCTGCCTCTCCGGCGACAACGGCAACGGCAAATCGGCCCTGATTGACGCCAGGACCTGGACCTTATGGGGGCAGGCCCGGGCCAAAAGCGATGATGACCTGGTTCACTCCGGGCAGACGGAAATGGAGGTGGAGTTCGACTTTGCCGTCGGCCAGCAAGCCTACCGCATCATCCGCAAGCGCTCCCGGCCCAAACGGCGGGGGAGCGCGGGGCAGCCCGCCCTGGAGTTCCAGATAGCCTCCGGGGACGGCTTCCGGTCAATCACGGGCAACAGCATCGCCCAGACCCAGCAGAAAATCAGCGATGTCCTGCACATGGACTATGAAACCTTTATCAACAGCGCCTTCCTGCGGCAGGGCCACGCCGACGAGTTTACCATCAAACGGCCCGCCGAACGCAAGGAAGTGCTGGCTAATATCCTGGGGCTTTCTTTCTACGATAAGCTCGAAGAGCTGGCCAGAGCTCTGGCCAGACAGCAGGAAACGGACAGGGCGTCGCTGGAAAGCACCATCAGAGACATCGCGGATGAATTAGCCCAGAAACCGACCTATGATGCGGAATTCGAAGAAGCCCGGCGCGCCCTTTCCCAGCTGGAAGAGGTAATAAAAGGGAAAGAATCCGGACTGAATGCGCTGCGCCAGGAAAAGGAATCCCTGGAGAGAAAGAAAGCGCAGCTGGAACAGCTGGAGGCAAGCCTGAGCGGCCGCCAGGAAAGCCTGAAAGTAATGGACGAGCAGGCCGGCCGGCACCACTCCCGAACCAAGGAGTATGAGGAGCTAATCGCCCGGCGTACTGACATAGAAGCCGGCTTTGCCCGGTTCAGCCAGGCCCGGAAATTAAATGATGGACTCGAGCAAAAGTTCCGGCAGTCGGTCAGCCTGGAAAAACAGAGGTCACAGTTAGAAAGCACGCTGAAGGAAGCCGGCCAGAGCCTGCTCAGAGAGCATGCGGTGGCGCAAAGCAAGATAGAAAAGCTGGCCGCCGACTCGCAGCCGCTGCCCCAGCTCAAAAACCAGCTGCAGCAGCTCCAGGCCCAACTGGGCCGGCTGGCGGAACAGGAAGAAACACTGCGCCACAAAAAGCAGGCCGGCCAGAAATTACAGGCACAGGTCAATCACCTGGAGGCCAGTAAGACTCAGCTGGCACGGGAAATAAAAGAGACAGCCGAAAAAATCGACCTCCTTTCCGCCCAGACCGAGGCCAAATGCCCCCTGTGTGAAAGAGAACTGGAAGCCGACGGCCTCAGGCTCATCGAATCAAAATATACCGCCGACAGGCTGACCAAAACCGAATCCCTGAAATCAAACCAGGCCGAGCTGACGCAAAGGAAATTGGAGCTCGAGGCACTGGAGAGGGAAATACCCACGCTGGAAGCACAGTTGAACCAGCAGAAAATCTCGGCACAGAGCCAGGCTGACCTCTTCCGAAAAGAGATTGCCCGGGCGGAAGAGGCGGCCAGACAGCTGGCCGAGGAGAAAAACCGGCTGGCGGAAATTGAACTGCACCTGGCCCAGAAAGATTTTGCCCGCAGCGAGCAAGCGGCGCTCAACGAGCTGGAAAGTGAACTGGCCGGACTTGGCTATGATTCAGAGCAGCACGAACAGGTGCGGAGCGAGTTCAAGAGCCTGGAGCAGTATGAAGAGCCCAGGCGGAAGCTGGAAGAGGCGGACCGGCTCATCAACCAGGAAAAAGAGGCGGCCGCTAAAGCCGAGACTGCCGCCCGGGAACTACGTCACAGCCTGGAAGCTGACCACCAAAAAAGGCAGGCGCTGGCGGTGGAACTTAACCGGCTCCCCCAGCTCCTCGGCGAGATTGCTCGGGCCGAGACCGAGCAGGCGGCTCTGGAAGCGCAGCAAAGGCAGGCCCAGGAAAAACTGGGGAGCGTGAAAGCCAGGCTGCAGCGCCTGGCGGAACTGGAGATAAGAAAGAAGGAAAAGGAAGGCATGCTGTTACAGGCCTCGAGGGAGGAAAGTATTTACAAAGAACTGGCCAAGGCTTTCGGCAAAGGAGGCATACCGGCCCTGCTCATTGAAATAGCCCTTCCGGAAATCGAAGTTGAAGCCAATAGACTGCTGGGACGGATGACGGACAACCGGATGCACGTGAAGTTTGAAACGCAAAGGGAATCAAAAAAAGGAGACATCATTGAAACCCTGGACATCAATATCTCCGACGAGCTGGGCCTGAGAAATTACGAGATGTTCAGCGGCGGTGAAGCCTTCCGCATCAACTTCGCCATTCGTATCGCCCTGTCCAAGCTACTGGCCCGGCGGGCCGGTGCTCCCCTCCCCACCCTGATTATCGATGAAGGTTTCGGCACACAGGACAGCGCCGGCATTGAAAAACTTAGAGAAGCGATAAACTCCATCCAGGATGACTTCGACAAGATACTGGTCATTACCCATATTGAGGAACTCAGGGACGCCTTCCCCACCCGCATTGACGTCATTAAAACCGCCGAAGGCTCCACCCTGTCGGTCAGCTAGCGCGTTACCGTCCCGGTATCCCCTCCCTGTCCACCCGTACCCACTTCCTCCCCGGCCAGTCTCAGTAACGAGATCAGTATCAGCCCGATAACACTGATTACCGCATAGATAAAGAAAGCCGACTGATAGCTGCCGGTGATATCATATAGGTGGCCGGCGACCACCGGACCGATGGCACTGGCGCCTTCCACAAAAATCATGGTGACCCCCAGGATGACGCCATGCGAGCTCAACCCGAACAGCTCGGCGACCACCGGCGACCCCAGAGCAGCGATGCCGCCATAGCCAAACCCAAATAAAGCGGCAAACAGGTAGAGCATCCACAACTCACCGGCCGCCAGCAGCCAGAATAAAGCAATTGATATAAAGCTAAAACTGATGATGAGTCCCCGCTTATTGCCAATTCTATCACTGGCCGTACCCACCGTAACCCTGCCCGCGATACTGGCCCCACCAACCACTGCCAGGATAACCGCACCACTGGCGGCGGTGATGCCCATACCCATGGCATGAAGCACAATATGAGCCACGACCGTGCCCAGGCCCAGGCCAAAACAGCCCACTGCCAGGCCCAGCATCCAGAACTTCCTGGTATGAACTGCCTCCCGTAACGAAAACTCCGCGGTCTGCGTACCGCTCTTTTCGGCCAGTTCACTCTCACCATAGGGCAACTGCCCGACTTGACCCGGGTCACGCCTGAGAAATTGCGCTACCGACATAATCAGTACCAGAGCCACCATACCGACCACCCTATAGGAAGTGCGCCAGTCATAACCGGCGATAATCCAGCTGGCTATCGGCGGCATAATCAGTACGCCCATACCTATCCCCGAAGCCGCCAGGCCGGTCATCATCCCCCTTCTCCGGACAAACCATCTGGCGACCGTAGATGCCAGGGGCACGAAAGAACCACCCATGCCGACACCTACTATCACCCCATAAAACAGGTATAGCTGCCAGAGAGTATTTATCTGTGATGCCAGTAAATAGCCTGAACCCAGAAAGACACCGCAGACCGTCATAACTTTCCTCGGACCAAACCGGTCAGTCAGCTTTCCGGCAACAACGCTAAACAGGCCCGTTAAAACAAGAGACAGCGAAAAAGCGCCGGAGGTCATGGCCCTCGTCCAGCCGAACTCCTCCAGCAACGGCTTGAAAAAGACACCAAAACTGTAGGTTGCCCCCCACATTACCGTGATAATAAGAAAAGCCGCCGCCACGACAATATAGCCGTAGAAAAATTTAGCTTGCCTGTTCTCAACCATAGATAAAAACCCCCGTTCAAAGCTGCGACACGGGATTGTTCCTCCGCAACGGGACTAACCGGTCAGAGCCGATTCCATATCCGCAGGCAGTACCCTGGTCAGATACTGCCCGGTAGCCGAAGCTTTCACCCGGGTCACTTCCTCAGGGGTGCCGGTCGCCACCACATAACCACCCCGGTCACCCGCCCCGGGACCGAGGTCAATGATATAATCGGCATTCTTGATGACATCCAGATGATGCTCAATGACAATCACCGTATTGCCGGCATCCACCAGACGCTGCAGCACCCGGAGCAGCGCCGCCACATCCTCAAAAGCGAGGCCGGTCGTCGGCTCATCCAGAATATACAGTGTCCGGCCCGTGGACCGCCGCGACAGCTCGGTGGACAGCTTCACCCGCTGCGCCTCGCCGCCGGAAAGGGTCGGCGCCGGCTGGCCGAGGTGAATATAGCCCAACCCGACGTCATTCAGGGTCTGGAGCTTGCTCTTTATCCTGGGAAAATGCTCAAAGAAAGCCAGCGCCTGCGCTACCGTCATATCCAGCACCTCGGCAATGTTCCGGTCCTTGAACCTGATTTCCAGCGCCTCGCGGTTATAGCGCTTTCCCTGGCACACCTCGCAGGGCACGGTAACATCGGGTAAAAACTGCATCTCAATCTGGATAAACCCTTCGCCGCGGCAGGCCTCACAGCGCCCGCCCTTGACGTTAAACGAGAACCGCCCCGGGGCGTAGCCTCTCATCCGGGCCTCCGGCACGGTGGCAAAAAGCTCGCGAACCGGGGTAAAGATGCCGGTATAGGTAGCCGGATTGCTCCGCGGAGTGCGCCCGATAGGCGACTGGTCAATATTGACCACCTTGTCAATGTATTCCACGCCGGTAATGCCATCGCAGTCACCGGCTCTTTCCCGTGACCGATAGAATATCTGGGCCAGCTTCTTATACAGGATTTCATCAATCAGGGTGCTCTTGCCGCTGCCGGAAACGCCGGTGATACCGACAAACTTACCCAGCGGAATGCCGACATCTATGTTTTTCAGGTTATTCTGCCGCGCTCCCTTGACCACCATCTCTTCACCGGAACCGGGACGGCGTCCGGCGGGCAGAGGAATCTGTCTGGTGCCACTGAGATACTGGCCGGTGATTGACTTCTGACACGCGGTAACATCAGACATGGTCCCCGTGGTGACAATCCAGCCCCCGTGTTCCCCGGCCCCCGGCCCCATATCGATAATATGGTCCGCCGCCCGCATCATGGCTTCATCGTGCTCGACGACCAGTATGGTATTACCCAGGTCTCTCAGCCGCTTCAGGGTGGCAATCAGGCGGGCGTCATCCGCCGGGTGCAGACCCACCGTCGGTTCGTCACAGATATAAAGCACCCCCATAAGACCGCTGCCAATCTGGGTCGCCAGGCGAATCCGCTGCGCCTCGCCGCCGGAAAGGGTGGCCGAGGCACGGTCAATGGTCAGATACTCCAGGCCAACGTCCTTCAGAAAGCTCAGACGGGCCTGAATCTCCTTGAGAATCTGGTGGGCAATCATTTGCTCACGCTCGGTAAGGACTTTATCGCCGAGCGCGCCGGCCCAGTCCAGCGCCTGCGACACGGACATTGAGCTGACATCCATGATATTTCCGCCGCCAATGGTCACGGCCAGAGACTCCGGTTTCAGCCGCTTACCCTGGCAGACCAGACAGGGTCGGGAGACCATATAGCGCTCAATATCCATCCGGGAGTGCTCGGACTCGGTGTCCCGGTAGAGCCGCTCCATCCGGGGAATCACCCCTTCAAAATCGGGATAGTATTCCCTCACCCGCCCGAAGCGGTTCCGGTACCGGTAGGGCTCGCTCCCATCCCCGTAAAGGATGAGGTGAAACAGGTCGGCATCAAGGTCTTTTACCGGCGTACGCAGGGAAAAACCGTGACGCTGCGCT
Organism: Dehalococcoidales bacterium; assembly: GCA_030639445.1. Taxonomy (GTDB): domain Bacteria; phylum Chloroflexota; class Dehalococcoidia; order Dehalococcoidales; family RBG-16-60-22. The sequence goes on along the minus strand of DAOWCR010000038.1, from coordinate 2,491 downwards.
AAAGATTCCAGCTGGTAAGAAAACCAGGACGAAAACTGCCAGGGACGAATCGCCCCCCGCTCAATGGCTAGCTCTTTATTGGGGATAACCAGCTCGGGGTCTATCTCCAGTTTCACTCCCAGGCCGGAACAGGCCGGGCAGGCGCCGTGAGGGCTGTTAAAGCTGAAGGTCCGGGGAGCAATCTCCCCCAGGCTGATGCCGCAATGCACACAGGCAAAGTGCTCGGAGAATAGCAGCTCTTCACCGTCAACCATAGACACCAGGACTGTCCCCGCCCCAAGCTTGAGCGCCGTCTCCACCGAATCGGCAATACGGCTCTGGCTCCCGCTCTGCCCGATGACCAGCCGGTCCACCACCGCCTCAATGGAGTGTTTTTTATTCTTGTCCAGCTGGAACTCCTCGGAGAGGTCTTGAATCTGCCCGTCAACCCGGACCCGGACGTAACCTGCTTTGCGCAGGTCATCAAACACCGACTGGTACTCACCTTTACGGTCTCTAATCAGCGGCGCCATAACCATAATGCGGCTCTTCCCCGGCAGACTCTGCACGGCATCAACAATCTGCTGCACCGTCTGCATGGTAATCTCCCGTCCGCATTTGGGACAGTGGGGATGGCCCACCCGGGCAAAAAGGAGCCTCAGGTAATCATAGGTCTCGGTTACCGTGCCCACCGTAGACCGTGGGTTCCGGCTCGGGCCCTTCTGGTCAATGGAAATGGCCGGGCTCAGTCCCTCAATGTAGTCAACATCGGGTTTCTCCATCCGGCCCAGAAACTGGCGGGCATAGGCCGACAGGGACTCCACGTAACGGCGCTGCCCTTCGGCATAGATGGTGTCAAAGGCCAGTGAGCTTTTACCCGAGCCGGAGACACCGGTAATGACCACCAGTCTGTCCCGGGGGATGACCACATCTATGTTCTTGAGGTTGTGCTCACGAGCCCCTTTGACCACGATGGAATCTAACGGCATAGTACCCAGACCTCTCTCCGAATCCAGACTTTATTGTATCATTAAGAACTCAAGCGCAACAAGAATGATACTTTATGAGATGGTTCGTTACCTTTCTCTTGAGCCCATTTGGTGACCCCATGCCTCTTTAGTTATTTATTAGGGAACCCGCCCCCTTTATCCCCCTCCCTTAGGTAAGGGAGGGGGAAGATTTTAAAAAGAGGGGCTGACGCCCCTCTTAAACACCCCACATTATTAAGCCGGAACAAGGGAGAGTTGAAGAGAGGCGAAGCCTCTCTTACAAATTATGCCCCCTCTCCTTATCAAAGGAGAGGGGGTCAGGGGGTGAGGTCACCATCCTTCCTGTACAGGAAGGACCATATACCAGAGAAAAGGGGCAGGGGGATAGGTTGCTCAATAATCCCCCCGGTCGCATTGACAAACCGGCGAGCCATCTACATAATACGGTTGGAGATGCCCCAACGTTTGAAGGACTAACACGATTTTGCTAAAATCAAAAGAATTAAGACAGGAGATTTACTATGGTTAAAAAAGCGGTCACCTTAAATACTCCCACCGGGTTTCCTCCCGGCATGCCGGCCGGGCTTCCCTTTTCTCCCGGCATGAAAGCCGGGGACTTCATTTTTACCTCGGGGCAGGTGGGGGGCGTAGATGATAATGGGGCCGAGGTCAAAGGGATAGAAGCCCAGACCCGGCAGACTATGGAAAACATACGGAAAATTCTGGAGGCAGCCGGCTCGTCTTTCCGCGACGTGGTAAAAGTAACCGTCTTCCTGGTGGACGTCAATGACTTCGCCAAAATGAACGAGGTCTACCGGACTTACTTCTCCGAAGACCTCCCGGCGCGCTCCACCGTAGTTGTCGCCGCCTTAGCCCGGCCTGCCTGGCTGGTGGAAATTGAATGCATCGCCTATCACCCGTAGTCCCGTCACGGCCTCTGCCGGGCTTACAGACAGGACTACCGTCAAGGACTGACGGAGACTAACTTCCGGCGGTTTGAATCTTGGAATTACGGCTGTCCTCGACAAAGGAGGTAACGGTGGACTTTACGCTGAGCGAAGAGTATAAAATGTTGCAGGCAATGGTAAGGGACTTTGCCCGTGACAAGCTGGCTCCGGTAGCCGACGAGCTGGACCGGAAGCAGGAATTTGCCCGGGACAATTTTAAACTGATGGCCGGGATAGGTCTGCTCGGCCTGGGCATTCCCCCGGAGTACGGTGGTAGCGGCGGTGACGAGCTTTCTATCGCCGTGGCGGTGGAGGAACTGGCCCGGGCCTGTGCCTCGACTTCCGACATTCTGGATGCCCACCTGTGCCTGTGCGCCGCTCCTATCTGTCACTTCGGCACCGAGGAGCAGAAACAGAAGTTTCTACCGGCCCTGGTGAAAGGGGAAAAAGTAGGCGCTATGGCCATAACCGAGTCCGAGGCGGGCAGCGACATCAGCAATGTACAGATGACGGCCGTCAAGGATGGAGATGACTATATCCTCAACGGCACCAAGATATTCATCACCAACGGCGATG
>DAOWCR010000148.1 GCA_030639445.1 Dehalococcoidales bacterium | reverse complement strand
CTTTTTCGGCGAATATGCCGCGCACTCCCAGCTGCCGGGCGACTTCATAGGCGAGGATGATGCCGCCGGTGGTCGGCCCGGCGACCACCCGGATGTCCTGCTTCCGATAGTGGTCGGCAATCATCCGGCAGAGCTGCTCGGTATAGTTGGGAAATTGCAGGACCCGGAACTTCTCCCAGTAGACGGGCGAGTGCCGCCCGGAGGTAAGCTGGAAATGTCCCTTGAGCAGGGCCCCTGATTTCTGAAAGATATCCTCGATATTATCGGTCAATGCTGCCTCCGTAAATTTTGTGGCCGAACGGCCTTCGGCCGGACGGTTAGTTGCTTATGGCGCCGGCCAGGTTTTCCATTGCCGGATAGTCGGGAACAAGCCCCCACTTACCCGGCGGCCAGATGGACAGCCAGGCTTTACCGACTATGTTCTGGCGGGGCACGACCCAGCCGTTATGGGAGTCATCGCTGTTGTTCCGGTTATCACCGAGGACGAAGTAGCTGTTCTCAGGGATTTTTTGCTTCTCGACGGTATAGCGCGGCGGGCTTTTGATGTAAGTTTCCTCCAGCGGTGAGTCGTTAACGTAGACCGTTCCCTTTTTTACCTCTACGGTATCGCCGGGCAGGGCAATGAGGCGCTTGATATAGTCTTTTTGCTCGTTCTGCGGCGATTTAAAGATAAGCACGTCACCTCTTTCCGGTTCGTGGAGATAGTAGGCCACCTTGCTGACCAGGAGCCGTTGCCGGTCCTGAAGGCTGGGCTCCATGCTGGCGCCATCAACGTAAAAGTTCTGGACGGTGGCCTGCAGCAGGAAGAAAAGGACGAAGGCCATAACAAGGGTTAATAGCAACTCGCGGAAAAAGGATTTCATTAACTGCTTACTCCAGGTTCAGTCCCGATTATACCTTATTTGCCTTTATCCTGCCAGTCTGTTCACCTCCCCACCCTCACCCAGAGCCTCTCCCCGTCGGTGATGAACTCTATGGTGCCCTGCTCATCGGTGCGGTAGATATTTTCCGGGCCCAGCCGCTCTATTAATCTTTCCAGGACATCGTCGCTGGGGTGGCCGAACCGGTTATCTTCACCCGCCGAGATAACGGCCAGCCGGGGGTCAACCACCGCCAGAAACTCGGGGGTGGTGGAGGTGTCCGAGCCGTGGTGGGCCACCTTGAGCACGGTGCTGTTCAGCCCGGCCCGTGCCGCCAGAAGTTCAAACTCTGCCTCTTCCCGGATGTCGGCGGTGAGCAGGAAGCTGAGATTACCCTGGCTCAGCCGCAGGACGATGCTGTTATTGTCCATATCCGCCCCGGCACCGGTCAGGGGCGCTGGCCGGGGGTTGAGCACCTTCAGCACCGCGCCTTGGCCTAAATCAATCTGCTGTCCGGCCCGGGCCACCGTGCTTTTGACCTCCTTTTCCGTGATGAGTCTCTGCCACTCATCATAGGTTGGCGCCGTGTAATCCGGGTCGGTGAAAAGCACCTGCTTCACCCGGAAGCGCCGCAGCACCTCCACCAGGCCGGCGAGGTGGTCGTAATCAGAGTGAGTTAAGACCACCAAATCAATCGTCCGGTCCCAGAAGGGCATCTGGCGGCCCAGTGCCAGGTTTAGCGCCTGCGGACTTGGCCCGCCGTCCACCAGCACCTGCCGGTTGCCCTGCTGAATGAAGATAGCGTCGCCCTGGCCGACGTCCAGGAAGCTGACGTGAAGGTTATCGTCGGGCAGGGTGGCGGCGGTAATTGATACCAGTAGCGCCGCGGCCAGCAGCGGCGGGATAGCCCACTTTTT
>DAOWCR010000136.1 GCA_030639445.1 Dehalococcoidales bacterium | reverse complement strand
CCGGTCCCATTTTTTTATCGCGGCTCAGCTTCACGATACGCAGGTCTTCGATTTCTTTCGTCTGGGTATAGTAGTTAACTTTAGTCGGCACGGCGCAGGCCGTATGGTTGGCCCGGTCAAGCTCGGTAACCAGGTAAGAATCTCCCTGGTGAAGATAGATAGCCCCCGGATGTATCTGGAAAAAGGCGACGCTGGCTTCGACCGTTTCCAGCAGGGCGCCGGTCGAGGTGTCCACCAGGGCGTAATTCTGCCCGGTGGTGGCCCGGATATTAACCGCCTGGGCCGGATAAGAAATCGTCGGCGAAAGATACCACCTCCGGTTACGCTCTTTCAGTACGCCCTGCTCTTCCAGCGCCTTTATTTCCCGGGCCAGCGGCAGGCCGAAGATTTTTTCGTCATCGCTGTCCAGCGGGCATTCCCAGGCAGCACATAGAAGGTGAGCTTTCAAAATATAAGGATTGCCGGGGTTGACCAGGGCATTTTCAAAGTTCTTCTGAAAAAAGGACTCGGGATGTCGCATAAAATACTGGTCCAGGGGATCGTTCAGCGCCACCAGGAAACTCAGGGAACCTTCCTGGCTCCGGCCACTCCGGCCAGCCTGCTGCCAGGTGCTGGCAATACTCCCCGGGTAGCCGGACAGCACCGTAGCCTCAAGGTCGCCGATGTCTATGCCCAGCTCCAGGGCATTGGTCGCCACCACCCCCAGGAGCTGCCCGCTAAAAAGCTCCTGCTCTATCTGACGCCGTTCCTGCGGGAGATAACCCGCCCGGTATGGTTTAATCCGTTCGGCGCGGGCCTGGCCGGTCTCCGCCAATCGCTGCCGTGAATAGATATAGATAAGCTCGGTGAGGCGGCGGGTCCGGGCAAAAGTCAGCGTGCGGACATTACGGCTGACCAGCTCGGTGAACAAGCCGGTCGCTTCACTATTGGCGCTGCGCCGGACGCTCCTGGCCTCATCTATAATTGGTGGATTCCAGAAAACAAAGTCCTTACCGCCATGAGGTGAACCATCACTGTCCACCACGGCAAAAGGCAGACCGGCGAGCCTGGCCGCGTGTTCCCCCGGGTTGGCGATAGTTGCCGAACAGCAGATAAACCGGGGGTCTGAACCATAGAGGCGGCACAGCCGGCGCAGACGGCGCATCACCCCGGCTACATGGGAACCAAAAACACCGCGATAGATGTGCGCCTCGTCAATGACCACGTACCGCAAATGGCGCAGCAGCCTCGACCAAGACCGGTGATTGGGCATTATGCCGAGGTGGAGCATGTCAGGATTGGTGAGCACTATCCGGGCCCTTTTTCTGATTTCCGACCGCTCTATCCGCGGAGTATCACCGTCATAAGTAGCCAGCTCTTCTATCCCGAGCAGTCCGGGACAGGCCAGCTGGTGCAGGCCCCGCAGCTGGTCCTGGGCCAGGGCTTTAGTCGGAAAGAGGTAAAGGGCACGGCTGCCCGGTTCCGTTAGAAGCGCCTCCAGCACCGGGATGTTATAACACAGGGTCTTGCCGCTGGCGCTTGAGGTGGCCACCATGACATTTTCTCCCCGGCGGGTTTTGTTCACCGCGGCCGCCTGGTGGGTATAGAGAGGCAGCAGGCCCTGTTCCCGGAGACACTCCTGAAGCTCCGGAGCCAGAGGCCTGTCCAGCTCCGTATAGGCAGCGCGGCGGGGTGGCATATGCTCAACGTGTGCCATCTGGCCGGCATAATCCGGTTGAGCTTCAAGATGATGGAGGAAAGCCAGTGTATCCACGACGACTCCTCAGCCAACCGGTAGAATCTCAATCTCGTAGTCGAGTATTTCTACCTCAAAACGGCTGTTAATCACAAAGTCCACCACCTTTGACAGGACTTCGTTGGTATGGCGGCTATTATTGCTGACGCAGCAGATGCCGATAGTCGCCAGCTGCCACCGGTCGTGGTTATCAACCTCGGCCACCGCCACGTTAAACTTGTTGCGGACCCGGGCGGTAATGGACTTCAATACCTGCCGCTTACCCTTGAGCGATACGTTTTCCGGCAAGCGAAGGTCAATACGACATACTCCGACATTCATGACACGTCTCGATGACCAGGGAAGACACTACTTGAAATTTTCCAGAACTGGCCTCACCTTTTAATCTATCATCACTCCCCGCGGGTGTCAAACAATGGCACCATAGAAGTTGTCTATTAACCTTATCCCCTTCAGGTTTTATTTGGAAACCCCATCCCCCTTTGTCCCCCTTCCCCTTGATAAGGGGAAGGGGGAGGATATTTAAGAGGGGTTAACACCCCTCTTAAACACCCCGCATTATTAGTTCAGCCCCTCATTCTTTACCCAAAGCAAGAAGAGTCAAAGAGAGGCGAAGCCCCTCTTACTAATTCTATCCCCCTCTCCTTGTTTAAGGAGAGGGGGATACAGGGGGTGAGGTCACCTTATAAAAT
>DAOWCR010000081.1 GCA_030639445.1 Dehalococcoidales bacterium | reverse complement strand
TCGCTCCAGCCGCTGAGCCCCTTATCAAATGGTATCTCTACCCCGCCGAGCACCAGACGGCGCCCCGGCACCAGGGAATGGGCATCAAAACCGATACCGGTGCGCCATTTACCGTTCATATCTCTGCCACAGCATCCCGGCTAAAGCCAGGTCATCGGGGGTGGTTATTTTTATATTATCATAAGCGCCCATATATAGTTTAACCGGGTAGCCCAGTTTCTCCACCAGGGAGGCGTCATCGGTGACGTCCTCATTTGCCTGCTGGTACGCCTCGGTTATGATGTCGGTGCGGAACACTTGCGGCGTCTGTACCGCCCATAGATTTTGACGTGGCGGCGTCTGATGGATAATTCTATCGTCTCCCGCCAGCTTGATGGTATCCTTGACCGGGACGGCGGCCACGGCGGCCCCGGTCTCTTTGGCCGCGGCCAGCCCGTGTTCAATTAAGTCTATGGTCACCAGCGGACGGGCGCCGTCATGGACTATTACCCAGTCACACTTATCAAGCTGCGCCAGCCCGGCGGCGACCGAGTCCTGCCGCCGTTTGCCCCCGAGGCAGATATGGCTTACTTTAGACCACTCCTCCCCGGTGAGCAGCTGCCGGCACTGCAATTCCTTTTCCCCGCTCACCACCACCACTATCCGGTCCACCAGGCGGCATTTTTGAAAGGGGTGAACCGTCCGGAGTAAAAGAGGCTTATCGCCCAGCGGGGCAAACAGCTTGGCCACCCCGCCCATCCGCTCTCCCTGGCCCGCGGCGACGATAATTGCCCCCACTCCTTGCTTTTCACCCTTTTTCATGTTTGCGCCCATTTGCCGTTCCGGCTAAATTGAGTTTACACAGATTAGCCCTGGATTTCAAATCGTGCTAAAATCAGGTAATTTAACAACCTATCCCTCTGCCCCCCTTCCCTGATAAATAACTGAAGGGGGATGGGGTTTCCAAATAAATAATTCCGTTAAAACGTTTCAGGGGGTATAATAGATATAGTGGGCAGAGAAAGCAAAATGAAAGTGGCTAAGGATAAATACGCTGCCCGGCGTTATGACATCCAGTCGGAAGACGCCATTGACGCTGAGGTGCTTGAGGCTATTCCCTTTGGCTATCCCGACTCGGCCACCGAGGTAGTCTACGAGACTGACGAGTTTACCTTTGTCTGCCCCTGGTCCGGCCTGCCTGACTTCGCCCGGCTGGTGATACGCTACCTGCCGCGCCATTCTCTGGTGGAGCTCAAGTCCCTGAAATACTATTTGACTTCCTACCGTAATGTGGGTATGTTGCAGGAGCATGCCGTAAACCGCATCCTTCAGGACCTGGTGTCGTTGCTGCGGCCGGCCTCCCTGGTGGTGGCCGCGGAATACAAAGAGAGAGGCGGCATGAAGACCAGGGCCACGGCCAGTTATGACCGCCGTAAAAATAAGGAGGCTGCCGATGAAAGTAATCAGCCACTATCTTGAGGTAAAACCGAAGGAAGAAGTGCCCGGCGCCGCGATGCGTGAGGTCATTACCGGCGATGACGGGGCACCGAATTTCAGCATGCGTGTCTTTGAGGTGGCACCTGGCGGCTCAACCCCTTTTCATTCTCATCCGTGGGAGCACGAGGTATTTATTCTTTCCGGGCAGGGAACGGTGAAGGGCCAGCCGGGAGAATCTCAAATAACCGGGGGCAGCGTTGTCTTTATTCCCGCTGACGAGCACCACTGCTTTATGAATAATAGCCAGAGCGAGCCGCTGTGCTTTGTCTGTCTCATCCCGATACAGGGCGCTTGTTCTTTGCCGTAGAGGGAGAATAACGTCACTACCTGATGAATAATATGGTAGAGAGCCCCTTCACTTTGTTGGCATTATCCTTATGGCAACAAGTTGTCGGACATAAAATGACGCTGGGCGGGTCTGATGCGTCTCCTAATCAAGACGATAACGAGAAGGCCGACCAATACTAAACTACCGGTTATTCCACCGACCAGAGGCCAGTCGAATGAGAAGTTGGCTTTGACATATTTATCGCAGTCTATCACTATAGCTGCGGGGTTATCGGCGCCAGACAGGTCTCCACTCCAGCTGTCGAAGCGATAACCAAAGGTAGGGACTGCCGTAATCTTAAAGTAGGTACCTTCTTCAAAGGTGTATGTAGAGGGGTAGGTAGACGGGAAAATCTCCCCTACCTGTACTCTACCCCCATTATCCGGGCTGACATTCACGGTCAGCGTATAACTTGTGCCTGGTCACCTGGCCTCAGCTGGTTTTGCGGTGAACAAGGCTACCAGCACTGGTGTCAGCATTAAGACGAGGATGAATCGTAACCAGGCCGTTTTACTTAATCGTCTTACTAGCGTACTCAGTGTTTGCATATTGCTCATCCTCCTAAGTTTTCACAGGTAGCGCTGTCTAATCACACTCAATCTTTATCGGCTCTTGCCTTGCCTCTGACCAGTCCGGCGTTTATCGCCTCTCGCAAGGTGCTCGCCGGGATAAGCTTAATGTCTTTGGGAGGGCTGATTCCGGCGCCGACTTTGGGCACCAGGCAGCGCTTGAAGCCCAGTCTGGCCGCCTCGGCCACTCTTCTCTCCAGCTGGGGGGCGGCTCTCAGCTCGCCGCTCAAGCCCACCTCCCCCACCGCCGCCAGGCCGGGGTCAATGGCGGCATCGCGGAAGCTGGAGGCAATCGCCAGGGCGATACCCAGGTCCGCCGCCGGCTCGCCAATCCTGATTCCGCCGGTAACGTTAACGATGATATCCTGATTGCCCAGCCTCAGGCCGACGCGCTTGGTCAGCACCGCCGTCACCAGCAGCAGCCGGTTAAAGTCCACCCCGTTGGCGGTGCGTCGGGGCAGGCCGAAGCTGGTCGGCGTGGTCAGCGCCTGGATCTCCACCAGCAGGGGGCGGCTGCCTTCCAGGGTAGGCACCACCGCCGAGCCCATTGCTTCACCCTGGCGCTGGGAGAGGAAAGCCCGCGACGGATTGTCCACCTCTATCAGCCCCTTCTCCTTCATCTCAAAGACGCCCACCTCGTTGGTTGAGCCGAAGCGGTTTTTCACGCTGCGCAGTAAACGGTAGGCGCTGAAAGGCTCGCCCTCAAGGTAGAGCACCACGTCGACGATATGCTCCAGGACCCGTGGGCCGGCGATGGTCCCGTCCTTGGTGACATGCCCGGCAATGAAGACGGGCACGGCGCGGGGCTTGGCCCAGTGCATCAGTCTCAGGGTGCTCTCCCGCACCTGGGTTAGGCTGCCCGGGGTGGCCTCCAGCTCAGGCAGGTAAACGGTTTGAATGGAGTCAATGACCACCAGCCCCGGGGATAACGGCTCAATCTGGTCCAGGATAACCTCCAGGTCGGTTTCCGCCAGAAGGTAGAGCCCCTCGCCCTTTATGCCCAGTCTCTCGGCCCGGAGCCTGGTCTGGTGCAGCGTCTCCTCACCGGAAATATAGACCACTTTCCCCCGGTCTTTGGCGGCCGCCGCCGCCTGCAGCAAAAGGGTGGACTTGCCGATACCGGGCTCACCGCTGATAAGCACCAGGGAGCCGGAGACCAGCCCGCCGCCGAGCACCCGGTTGAACTCGGCCAGGGACAGGGGGGCGCGGTCTGCCGCCGGAGTAACCACCTGGGACAGTTCTTGGGGCGGGCTGACCGGGGCAAGGGGGCGGGACGGGGAAACTGGCGCAATAACGGTTTCCACGAAGCTGTTCCACTGCTGGCAGTCAGGGCAGCGCCCCAGCCACTTCAGGCTCTCCCGGCCGCACTGCTGGCAGACGAAAACAGTCCTGGAACGAGATTTTTCCAGCTTGCTCACAGGTTGACTTTACCTGATTTCGGGCAATAAGGCAAGGGTGATTTGAAAAGGGTGATTGTTTACCTGTCCCCGGTAAGTTTATGTCTGCCTCACCTCCTTTGTCCCCCTCTCCTCAGGATATATGGTCCTTCCCGTACCGGAAGGATGGTGACCTCACCCCCTTTGTCCCCCTCTCCTTTGATAAGGAGAAGGGGAATGTTTTTTAAAGAGGGGCGTCAGCCCCTCTTAGACACCCCTTATCACATTTAGCTTTCTCTTCTCCTGGACTCCTGTATCATATTTTAATTAAGGACTTTATCCCTCTTAAACACCCCGCTTTATTATTCCGCGGTGAGGAGAACTAAAACACCCCGCAGTCTTGACGCAGTGGACGGAGAGATAAAGAGAGGTGAAACCTCTCTTATATAACCCTTCCCCCTCCCTTATTAAGGGAGGGGGATAAAGGGGGTGGGTTCCCTAATAAAAAATCAAAGGGGGATGGGGTTACCGGATAAAAAACCTGAAGGGGGCGAAGTCAATAAGAAAGATTAAGAGCGGGGCGATACCTTAGCCGCCGAACAGGCCGAAGAACACGCCTTCGGGTCTGAAGCCGGTGATGTAAATACCGGTGAAAATGGCGGTGGTAATCACGCCGGCGACGCACGGTCCCATGGCAAAAGGCAAAATCATGCATTTTTTATTGACCGCGGCGGCGCACTTCTGGGCCACTTTGGCGGTGGTCGGCACGCAGGACACCGCGGCGATGCCGAGCAGGGGATTAAAAGGCTCTTTGCTTATCTTGTGGTAGATTAAGCCGCCGGCTATTCCCCCCAGGCCGGAGAGCGTCAGCGCGATAATACCCAGGACCAGCAGCGTCAGCACTTTGGGATTTAGAATTATATTAACGCCGAGCAGAGCGCCCAGGGTGAAGCCCAGGAAAAAGGTGGCGCCGTACAGGAGCGGCCCGGATAAGAATTCAATAAATCTCAGGACTCCGGCCTCTTTGATGGCTAACCCGATGAAGAAAGAAGCGAACAGGGGCGCCGCGACCGGGAAGAGCAGGCTCAGGAAGGTGCAGGCAAGGATGGCAAAAGTGAACTTGGCTCCCGGGGACACCTGCGGTATGGTGCGCCAGTCCATCTCTATCCCTCTCAGCCGCCTCGGGATAATCCTGGCGAGGAGAGGATAGCCGGCGTAAATCACCCCGAGATAGACATAGGCCACGACGGTGATGGGCACGAATAAGTCTCTGGCCAGCATGATGGAGCCGTAAAGGACCATGGGACCGTCAGCCCCGCCCACCAGGGCAATGGCGGCCGACTCATTGGGCGCCAGGCCCATGACCATGGCGATGGGGAGAGTCAGCACGGTGCCCAGTTCCGCGCATATGGCCAGAAAGAGGCTCATATATGGCCGGGCCAGTAAAATGTCAATGTCGGTTATGGCGCCGATACCCATGAAAACCAGGCAGGCGATTAAGCCGTTGCTGAAAGTGAAGGTGTAAATCGGCTGCAGGAAGTCTATTTGCAGGTAGTACATTACCTGCTCAACGTTGCCGGCCATGGGGTTGATAAAGAGATTGCCCAGCTGACCGGTTTGCGCATCCATTACCATGAGGCCGGCATTGACCGCCAGCATGCCTATCCCCAGGGGGAGCATTACCAGCGGCTCCAGGATTCTCTTGTAGGAGAGGAAGACGAAGAGAAACCCCAGGGCAATCAGGAATAGCCGGCCGAGGGCAATCTCAGGCTCGGTGAGAAAAAACGTGTAGATACCCTGGAAGAGTTCCAGTATCAGCATTGGTTCTGGCC
>DAOWCR010000043.1 GCA_030639445.1 Dehalococcoidales bacterium | reverse complement strand
CTCTTCCCTTTTCTGGCCGTTCCAGAAATAGACCAGCCTCTCCACCTCGGCATCGGAGACAAAGCACCCCTGGAGGCGTTTCGGTTTCCCCGCCTCGGTGGGCATATACAGCATGTCCCCCCGACCCAGCAGCTTTTCCGCTCCGCCGCCATCCAGGATAGTGCGCGAGTCCACCTGAGAGGTCACGGCAAAGCTGATACGGGTGGGGAAGTTCGCCTTAATCAGGCCGGTGACCACGTCCACGGACGGGCGCTGAGTGGCCACCACCAGGTGAATGCCCGTCGCCCGGGCCAGCTGGGCCAGCCGGCAGAGGGTATGCTCCACCTCGTCAAAGCCGGCCATCATCAGGTCAGCCAGCTCGTCAATAATCAGCACCATGTAGGGGAGCTTCTCTTCTCCCGGTTTATTCTTATTGTAGCCCTCAATATTGCGGGCACCGGCGGTCGCCAGCTTCTGGTAGCGCTGGTCCATCTCCTGGCTGAGCCAGCGCAGAGCACTCAGCGCTTTGTTGGTATCAACGATAACCGGGGTCGCCAGGTGAGGTATGCTGTTATACGGGGTCAGCTCCACCCGCTTGGGGTCAACCATAATGAGGCGGACGTCAAAAGGCGTGTTATACATCAGCAGACAGCTGATAATGGTATTGAGACAGACCGTCTTGCCGCTGCCGGTCGCCCCGGCAATAAGCAGATGGGGCATCCGGGACAGGTCAGCCGATATGGCCTCGCCGCCGGCACCTTTCCCCAGCGCCAGGGCCAACCTGGACCGGGCCTCAATCTTCTGAAAAGCGCTGGTCTCGATGACGCCGCGCAGGCTGACCGAGCTGGCACTGGTATTGGGCACCTCGATACCGACTATCGACGTACCAGGCACCGGCGCCTCAATCCGGATACTCGGCGCCGCCAGGGCCAGCGCCAGGTCATTGGCCAGGGAGCTGATTCTTTCCACTTTTACCCGCGTTTTGGATACCTCCTCCCGCGTCACCTTAACATCGCCGTTCCGGTCCTTTTCCTTCTTTTCCTTTACGCGGCGGTCCCAGCCCGGCTCCACGCCGAACTGGGTGACGGTCGGGCCGGCGTTTATCTGCACCACTTTAGCGTCCACGCCATAGCTGGCCAGGGCGTCTTCAATAACCTTGGCCCGCTGCACATTGTCGGCCTCGCCGAACTCAATCTCCGGAGTGATATCCAGAATGTCAATCGGCGGCAACTGCCAGCCATCAACGGTAACCAGTTCGGCCGACTGGCCGTACTTCTTCCACACTTCCTGCGCCACCTGCCGCAGCTCCTGAGGCGCGGGCACCGGCGCCGTCCCGGGAGCGGCAATTTCTCTCTCCGGCGGGGTGACCAGCGGCGACTTCGGAATCGCTCTCTCCGGGGAGATAATCGGCTGCTCCATTTCCGGCGGCATGGCCGGCTTTTCCTCGGCGGTGGGCCTGGGTTGGGCCACCGGATAACCCGGCGGCGTCACCTGTTCCTGCCGGAGCTGCTTTTCCAGGTACTTGGGAATGGGCCGCCTCTGGAATTGCTTGCTCAGCCATAAAGCAAAGTTGGATAATAACCGGAGACAAACCCGGGGAGCCACCAGGCCGAAGCCGATAATAACCAGTCCCAGTATCCGCAGAAGGCTCAGCCAGAGGGGGTAGTCAAAGATATCGTAGCCGCTGATACCCATTCCGAAGCTGCCGCCTGCGCCCAGGAAACCCAGTATGCCCCAGAGTGCCAGGGTAAGAGCGATAAGCCCCAGCCAGCGGTTCCCGCGCCGGATGAATGAGGATAACTTTCGGCGCTTTGTCTGGACAATCAGGATGATAATGGCGGCGGCCAGAAACAATAGTCCCCAGCCAAAGAAGTCACCCAGCCAGTCTATTGCCGTGCCTATCTGTTCCCGCAGTAAGAAGAGCACCACCACAATTATGACCAGCAGGATAAAACTACGCACTACCGGCAACATTAAAAAGCGGAACAGCCCGCCCGACCCCGGTCTCCGGCGGGGCCTTCCCCCGACTTCATCATTTATATTGGTTTTTCGCTTCGGCATGCCAACCCCACTCAGCCTAAAGGCTCTGCAAGCTATACCTTAACCATAAAGGGAAGAATCATAGGACGACGTTTCGTCCGTTCGTAATAAAATCTGTCCAGGGCGTCTCTAACCTTATTGTTGATAAAGCTCCACTCAGTGGTATGAGCACCGGTATGGTCCAGAGTCCGAGCCAGCAAATCGCGGCTTTCCTCTATCATGTCTTTAAACTTTCTGGTGTCAACAAAACCCCGGGTGACAATGTCAGGCCGCCCCACCAGCTTGCCGGTCTGGCGGTTAATGGCGATAATGGCCACCACGATGCCGTCCTTGGACAGCATCCTCCGATTGCGGAGAACGACGCCGCCGACATCACCCACACTCAGACCGTCGACATACACATTGCCCGAGCTAACTTTGCCGGTTACTTTGGCCACCTGCGGACCAACTTCCAGGATATCACCGTCCTCCAGGACAAAGGTATTATCTTTCGGAATACCCACTGACTGGGCTAAACTGGCATGAAGGCTCAGGTGGCGGTATTCACCGTGAATCGGCATAAAATACTTCGGCTTGACCAGGTTCAGCAGCAGCTTCAGCTCCTCCTGGCTGCCGTGGCCGTGGACATGGACTGACGCCACCTTACTGTACAGCACCTGGGCCCCCTGCCGGAAAAGGTTATCCACGGTCCTATTGACCACGGCTTCGTTGCCCGGTATCGGGGTGGCCGAAATAACTATCGTGTCTCCACGATGGATGTGAAGCTGGCGGTGGTCCCGGTTAGCCATACGGACCAGGGCCGAGGTCGGCTCTCCCTGGCTCCCGGTAGTCACAAAAACAATCCGGTCGTGGGGCAGGCCGCGGAGCTCGTCAAGTCGACCCAGTACTCCGTCCGGAGCATCGAGATAACCCAGCTCCAGCGCCATCCGCACCGTATCGCTCATGCTGCGCCCGACCACAAAGACGCGGCGCTGGTGCTTGGCGGCGGCATCAATCACCTGCTGAATCCGGGAGACCAGCGAGGAAAAGGTGGTGATAATCACCCTCCCCGGGGCATTGGCCATAATATGGTCCAGAGTTTCCCCAACCACCTGTTCCGACGGGGTATAGCCGGGAAGTTCCGCATAGGTGGAGTCAGAAAGGAGAAGCAAAACCCCCTGCGCCCCCAACTGGGCCAGCCGGGACAGGTCAGTCGGTCGGCCGCTGACCGGCGTGTAGTCAATCTTAAAATCGCCGCTATGCACGATAATACCCAGCGGCGTCTGGATAATCAGGCCCACGGCATCAGGGATACTGTGGCAAACCGGGAAGAACTCAATTTTAAATTTTCCCAGGGTAAACGCCTCCCCGGGGGACACCAGATTGAGACTGGCCCCATCCAAGGCCCTGCGTTCCTTGAGCTTGACCCGCACCAGCCCCTGGGTCAGCTTGGTGGCATAGATGGGCGCCTTAAGCTGGGGCAGCAGATAGGGCAGAGCGCCGATATGGTCTTCATGGCCGTGGGTGATAACGATGCCCCTTATTTTTGCCTGCTTCTCCAGGAGATAGCTGATATCGGGAATCACCAGATCAATGCCCAGCATTTCTTCTTCGGGGAACATGAGTCCGACATCAATGATAATAATGTCATTCTCATATTCCATGACCATCATGTTCTTGCCGATTTCACTCAGCCCGCCGAGGGGAATTATTTTTAACTTTGACCTACTCATAAATTTATTCCTCAAACATACTTAATTGCTGCGGCTCCGGCTCCGTTTCCGCCACGGCTTTGTTCTCGGCGAGCAGCGCCGGAATCTTGAGCATATCCGCCTCGATGACCTGACGGAGACTTTGCTGGTGGAGCGCGGCCGCCGGGTGATACATCGCGAAGTAAATAATCCCGTCCCGCTTCTGGGCGGTGCCGTGAACCTTACTGATACTTTTACCGGGGAAGAACATCGCCATGGAGTAACGTCCCAGGGTGACAATCATCCGGGGACGGATTATCTCAATCTGGCGTTCCAGCCACCGGCGGCAGTTCTGGGTTTCCGCCGGCAGAGGGTCACGGTTCTCCGGCGGACGGGTCTTAATCACGTTGGTGATATAGACCTGCTGGCGCGTTAGATTAATGGAAGCGAGCAGCTGTTCCAGGTATTTTCCCGCCGGACCGACGAAAGGTCGTCCCTGCTGGTCTTCGTGCCAGCCCGGCGCCTCGCCGACGAACATTATCGCCGCGTCCTCCGGTCCCTCACCGGGCACCGCCCTGGTCCGGTACCTGGCAATCCCACACAGCTGGCAACGTGCAATTTCGTCACAGAGTTCACTCAGCGCTGACATCTTGTTACGTGTAAACCCGGCTTTAAAAGCTAACGGGATAACCTCTTTTTTCCAATGATAACACTGCCCATATATCAAGTCAATTACCGGGAAAAAGGGGTTAAGTTCAGATGTGGTTGGTGAGAAATGACAGTAATGGAAATTAAAACCAAGAAAAGAGTAAAAGCGGCAAGAATTGTGAGAGACCTGTTCGCGCAACTATCCAAGATTTGGGTTATCGTAAAAAATACCGCCATCTGGCTGATATTGGTACCGGCATCCCTGATGGCGGTGGGGACAGTGTTCTCCCCGGGAGAATTGACCACGCCGGATGCCGATGCCTTCTTCCGGAATAGGGCCGGCAACTAAAACTTACACCACCGATTTTCCCCGTCCCGACCCTATTTCATCTTTAAAAAGCCGGCGTCGGGCAGCGCTGATTTCAGGGCGGCTATCACGGCGGCGATGTCATCCTCGGTTACCCAGCCCAGGTGACCGATACGGAATATCCGGCCGGCCAGGCTCTGCTGCCCCCCGGAGAGCACTATCCGGTGCTCCTCTTTCATAATCTTAACCAGCTTTTTAGCATCGAGTCCATCTGAAGCTGAAACCGCGGTAACCGTGTTGGAGGCATACTTTTCCTCGGTAAAAAGGGACAGACCCAGCGACTTTATACCGTCGCGGGCGGCCCGGCCCACCCGGGCGTGGCGGGCTATGATATTCGCCAGGCCTTCCTGCAACATCATATCCAGCGACACGGCCAGGGCAAAGACAATAGAAACCACCGGTGTCCAGGGCGTCTGCCCTTTTTCCAGGTAATTTTTAGCCTCTTTAAAGTCCCAGTAAAAGCGGGGCATCCTGGCGCGGTCATACGCCTGCCACGCCTTTTCACTGACGCTGACCATGGCCAGGCCGGGGGGGACCATCCACCCCTTCTGGGAGGCGGTCACGGTCACATCACAGCCCCACTTGTCCGCGGGCAGTTCAATCGAGCCCAGGCTGCTGATAGCGTCCACCAGCAGCAGTTTATCGAATTCTTTCACCACGGAGCTGATGGCCGCCAGGTCATTGGTCACGCCGGTGGAGGTCTCGTTATGCGTCACCAGCACCGCTTTGATTTTCGGATCAGAGGCCAGCGCCCGGCGGATATCAGCAACGTCGGCCGCCCGGCCCCACTCGACACTGAGCGGGATTACTTCGGCGCCAAACTGCCGGGCGATATTGGCAAACCGCTCGCCGAAAACGCCAACCTCCACCGATAGCACCTTATCTCCCGAAGACAGGGTATTGACCACCGCCGCCTCCAGGCCGCCGGTGCCCGAAGCGGTCAGCAGAAAGACGTCACCCTTGGTCTGGAACAGCTGTTTCAGTTTCGCCGTGACCTCATGCAGTATCCGCCCGAATTCCTCGCCCCGGTGGTTTATCATCGGCCGGGCCATCGCCTGAAGAACCTCATCCGGACAGGGGGTAGGCCCGGGAATACGTAACTGCTCCATTGTTTTCTCCTTACTAATTTCTATTTATCAGTATCAACCACTCTGATAAAACGGCGTTTACCAAGTTGTTTATAACCCTATCCCCCTTTATACCCCTTCCCCTTATTAAGGGGAAGGGGGAGGGGATTTTTAAGAGAGACAAAGCCTCTCTTGACTCTCCCTTTAGTATCTCTCTCCTTAAAGGGAGAGGGGGTCAGGGAGATAGGTTGCTAAACAGACTTTTATCTACTTTATTCTATCAGTGTTAATCACTTTAGCAAAGCGGCGTTTGCCGACTTTGATAATACTGCCACTTTTGACAGGGGCTACATTACTGGCTACTTTTTCGCCATCTATACTAACAGCACCTTGCTCAATCAACCTATTAGCTTCACTACGGCTCTTGGCCAGATGTGTTTGAACTAGTATGTCCCGAAAATCACCACTACCACCAAGCGAGATACGGTATTCTTTTATTTCTTCTGGCACTTCTTTTCTCTGCACCACGCGGGTAAAATGGGCCTCGGCCTCATTAGCCGCCTTCTGGCTGTGAAGCTGGGTTACCAGTTCCCGGGCGAGACGTTTTTTCAGCTCCATCGGATGAGCACTGCCGTCGGCCAGCCCCCGTCCAAATTCTGCCAGCTCTTCGTCAGGTACATCGGTCACCAGCTCAAAGTACTGCAAAATCAGGTCGTCCCGGATTGACATCGCCTTCCCGTATATCTCTTCCGGCGGCTCGGCAACGCCGATGTAGTTGCCCAGGCTCTTGCTCATCTTCTGGCTGCCGTCCGTCCCGACGAGCAAGGGCGTCATAAAGCACTGCTGGGAACGCTGCCCCACCATGGACTGAAGCTCTCTCCCCACCAGGAAATTAAACTTCTGGTCGGTGCCGCCAAACTCAACATCCGCCTGTATCGCCACCGAGTCATAGGCCTGGAGCAGAGGGTAAAGCAGCTCGGTGACCGCAATCGGCCGGCCGGCACTATACCTGGTGCTGAAATCATCCCGGGCTAGCATCTGGGCGACGGTAAACTTGCTGGTGAGCTGAATGACATCGGCCAGGGTAAATTTGCCGAACCACTCGCTCTGCCACCTTACCTCCGTCTTCTCTTTATCCACTACTTTGAAGAACTGCTTCATATAGGTTTCCGCGTTAGCCTTAACCTCCTCCGCGGACAGCATGGGGCGGGTAACCGAGACGCCACTGGGGTCACCGATCTGGGCCGTCCAGTCGCCAACGATAAGAATGACCTGATGGCCCAACTCCTGGAACTGGCGCAGCTTCCTGAGGGCGACCATATGCCCCAGGTGGATGTCCGGGAAACTGGGGTCGAAACCCTCTTTCAGTCGCAGCTTCCGGCCCGAGCGGAGCAGTTCCCCCATTTCCTCTTCCATGATAATTTCGGCGACTCCCCGCTTCAGCAGGCGGTTAATATCTCTGGCGCTAAGTTCACCGGCTTTCATACTTTATCTTTACCTCCGGAGCCCAAGATAACCCTGCCCCGGGCTATATCCTCGGTAATTTGCTTTTTCAGCTCCCCGGCAGAGCCGAATTGCTTCTCCTCGCGAAGTCTCGCCACGATATCGAGCCTCAGTTTCTGCCCGTACAGGTCATCTTTATAATCAAGGATATAAGCCTCTACGGTACGCTCACTATCGGCAAAGGTGGGGTTCCGGCCGATGTTGGTCATTGATTGGTAAGTCCGGCCGTTAATATAAGCCCAGCCGGCATAAACTCCGTCGGCGGGGACAGCCTGCTCCGGGTCCACGTCCAGATTGGCGGTGGGAAACCCCAGTGCCACGCCCCGCCCGGCCCCGGTGATAACCCGCCCGCAAAGGCTAAAGGGGCGTCCGGTCAAGCGGTACACCTTTTTTACGTCCCCGTCAGCCAGTGCCTGCCTGATGGCGGTGCTGCTGACTACTTCACCGTTCAGCTTTACCGGCGGCACCACCGTGACACTGAAGTCCATTTCCTCTCCCAGGGCGCGGAGGGTATCGGTATTACCTTCCCGGTTCCGACCCAGCGCGAAGTCAGCCCCGATTACCAGCCCGCGCATCCGGAGATGTTTCTTCAGCAGCCCGACGAACTGACGCGCATTGAGTCGGGCTGATTCTACGGTGAAGGATAGCGGGACAATAATAGCCACCCCTTCACTTTTTAGCAGTCGGCTTCTCTCAGCGAGGTCGGTCAGGAACGGCAGCCTGGTCCGGGGGTCCAGCACCTCCTGGGGATGCTGGCGGAAGGTTACCACTCCGGGAAGCAGCCCCTGCTGCCCAGCCTGCGCTACCAGCTGTGAAATCAAGTGCTGGTGGCCAAGATGCACCCCATCAAAAACACCGACCGTCAGCAGCGTGTCTTTCTCGGGTGATAACCTGGCTAACTCTGCCTCCACCGACATGGCCTCTCCTGAGTAAGGATTAGTAATAAACAATAACAGGGCAGATATAGATGGAAATTCTAATAAATCCCGTTAATTTTCAATTGCCAAGGCTTTTTCATACTAACATAAGCCCGATAAAGCGTCAAACTAATAGAATGAAATTATGGGATAACCCGTCTCCCTGACACCCTTTTCTCAGGATAATATGTGATCCTTCCTGTACAGGAAGGATGGTAACCTCACCCTCTTTGTTCTTATTAGGTGACCCACCCCCTTAATATTTATTAGGGAACCCACCCTCTTTATCCCCCTCCCTTTGATAAGGGAGGGGGAAATTTTGAGGAAGAGGGGCTGACGCCCCTCTTAAACACCCCGTCTTATTAACTTCAGAACAAAGAGAGCTAAAACACCTCACCTTATTAAACTCAGAGGAAAGAGAGTTAAGACACCCCACCTTATTAAACTCAGAACAAGGAAAGCCAAAGAAAAGCTAATTCT
>DAOWCR010000061.1 GCA_030639445.1 Dehalococcoidales bacterium | reverse complement strand
GGTCTACTTCCATGGGGGAGACAAAACCGGTCAGGGCGATGGTGCCACCGTGCCTGACCATCTGAGCTGCCTGATTCAAGACCTTTCCCTCCCGCACGCAGATAAGGACGGCATCCGGGCCAGCGTCGGTAAGTTTCACCACTTCAGACACGACGTCTATCTCTCTGGCGTTGAGAGCTACCTCGGCGCCCAGTTCCAGGGCTTTTTCCAGGCGTGATTTAACCTGGTCAACCACGATGATAGGCGCGGCACCAGCCGCTCGGGCACACAGCATCGCTCCCAGGCCAATTTTGCCCGCACCAATGATGACCGCTGATTTTCCCAGTCCCAGGTCAGCCGCCCTGACCGAGCCTATACCTGTGGCCAGTGGTTCCGCCAGGCATGCCTCTTCAGAAGATAGATTCTCAGGTACCGGGTGACAGAAATTTGAAGGCTTCACAAAATACTCGGCCATGGCGCCACCTCTTTGTCCAAAGCTCTGGCCGCCAAAGATGGGACCTCTTGAGGCACCACCCAGACACAGATGATACATTAAATGCCGGCAGAAATAGCATTCTCCGCACGTCCGCTTTACCGGGCAATAGGTCGCCCGGTCGCCGACGGACCACCCTCGGACTCCCGGGCCTACCTCGGCGACCTCGGCCACCCACTCGTGCCCCAGGGTACCTCCGGCATACGATTCAAAGCTGGGAATATTCTGCAGAACACCGTCGACATACTCGATATCCGTCCCGCAAATAGCACAGTATATCGTCTTGAGCAGGAGTGTCCCCGGCTGTACCGTCGGTTTCGGCACCTCCTGGACTTTGATACTTCTTTTGTCTGCTTGTAGCACTAGCGCTCTCATGACGTCCTCCTGAAGGCCGGAATACCGGTGATGTCATAGCCGAGGATTAGGGTATGAATATCGTCTGTTCCCTGGTAGGTGTAAATTGACTCAACATTGGCCATATGCCTGATTAAAGGATAGTCCAGCGATATGCCGTTGGCACCGAGAAGTTCACGGGCGGTCCGACTGCACAGGCGGGCCGCCGCCACGTTGTTTTTCTTGGCCAGGGAAATCTGGGCATATCTGGCTTTTCCTTCGTCCATAAGTCGGCCCAGGCGGTAATTTAGCAGCTGGCCTCTGGTAATCTCGATGAGCATGGTTACCAGTTTTTCCTGGACTAGCTGGTAAGAGGCAATCGGGGCGCCGAATTGCTCTCTTTCCCGGGTATAATTCAGAGCGGTCTCGTAGCAGTCCATGGCAATCCCGATGGCGCCCCAGGCGATGCCATACCGGGCCTGGTTAAGGCAGCTGAACGTAGAGCCCAGGCCTTTAGCGTTTGGCAGCCTGTTTTCCTCAGGCACCCGGCAGTCCGAGAAAGCCAGTTCGCCGATGTCGCCGGCCCGCATTGACCCCTTGCGGTTTTGGAAGGACTGGCTGAACCCTGCGGTGCCCCGTTCGACGATGAAGCCTTTGACTCCTTCATCTGTCTGCGCCCAGACTACGGCGAAATCGGCGATTGAGGCATCGCTTATCCACTGCTTGGTGCCGTTAATCACCCAGCCATCGGTGTTCTTTTTGGCCACGGTCTCCATCGAAGCCACGTCTGAGCCGCGGTTGGGCTCGGTCAGGCCGAAACAGCCTATCTTTTTACCTCGGGCCACCGCCGGCAGCCATTTTTGTTTCTGCGCCTCCGAGCCGAACCGCCATATGGGATACATTACCAGACCGGATTGCACCCCGATAAAGCCTCTTACGGCACTGTCAATCCTTTCTGCCTCCTGGCACATGAGTCCGAAGGTTACGTAGCTGGTCCCGGCGCCTCCGTATTCTTCCGGAATAAAAGCGCCAATCATGCCCAGCTCTCCCATCCGGGGGGCCAGTTTTTCCATGTTTACGGGTTTCTCCTGGTGAAAAGCATCGGTAACCAGCGGGGCCACCTCTTTTTCTAGGAATTCCCGGACCAAATTCCGGGTCATTTTCTCTTCATCGGAAAGCAGCTCGTCTATGTCATAAAAATCGACACCCTGAAATTTCATGCGGACGCCACCTCGCTTTTTATTTTTCCAGCACCATCTTAATCGCTTCTTTCGGACAGAACGCGGCGCAGATGCCGCATCCCTTGCAGTAGTTATCGTCAATCACAATCTGGCCCTTATCACCGTTCAGAGTCATGGCCAGGTCGGGACAGTATACCCGGCAGATTTTGCACGGAGTGCACTTCTCGTGGTCTATCTTCGGGATATGCGTTCTTCCTTCTACCGGCATGTTAATCTGCCACCTTTCTGGCTTACCTCTGGTGTTTTTAGCGGGCTTTGCTTTCTCCCAGTTTGAAGCCGATGTCAACCGCCTTCAGGTCCAGCTCCCTCAGCTTTTCGGAAACAGCCCCGGCGACCGCCGACTTCAAAGCCTCCCTGGTAACCAGCCTGGTTCTGGCTACCGCGGCACCTAGAATGATGATATTGGCGACCAGGCCATTGTTGAGTTCCTCAATCGCGGTCCTGGTAGCCGGTACCGGCACGTATTTCAGGCCGTTTGTCTTCTCCGGGGAGACAAACCCGTCGTCATAGATGACCACGCCGCTCTCCCGTTTGACCTGTCCGATATATTTATTATAGGCGGTCTGGTACATGGCCACCAGAATATCAGCTTCAATCACGTGTGGGAAGCTTATCGGCTGGTCCGAGATGACGACTTCCGCCTGGCAGGCCCCGCCCCTGGCGGCGGAGCCGTAGGAGTTAGTGCCGCTGACCCACTTTCCATCATGAAAAGCGGCCATGCCGAGTATGGTCCCCGCCAGGACAATACCCTGGCCACCGTAACCGCAGAGCACCGCCTGCCTAATCTGCTTCATCTCTGAACACTCCGGTGATTATCCGGTCCTTTAACTCTTCCGGACTTAGTTTCTCGGCCTGGTCCTTCATAATACACCGGGACATGATGTCTTTAAGCATATCGGCGGGACTGCCGAGGTTATTTCGCCTCCCGAACTGGACGGGGCAAGGGGTCACGGCTTCAACGAAAGAGAAGCCCGTTGTCTGTAAAGCTTTTTTGAGGCTTTTTATCAGGGCAAATGGTTGGGTCACGGCATACCTGGCGACATAGACCGCGCCGGCGGCTTTCACCAGCCGGCACAGGTCAAATGGGCGGTAGGGGTTGCCCTGGTGGGTGGTCATGGTGATAGCGCCCAGGGGCGTGGTGGAGCAGACCTGGCCGCCGGTCATGCCGTAATTCATGTTGTTGGCGCAGATGACGGTGAGGTCTATGTTCCGGCGCGCGCCGTGGATGAGGTGGTTTCCGCCGATATCCGACAGGTCACCGTCGCCGCTGATAACCACTACGTTCAGCTTCGGGTTAACCAGCTTGGCTCCGGTGGCGAAAGCGATGGTCCGGCCGTGTAAAGTATGGAGAGTATCCGCATTGAAATAAGGACTCGGTATCCATGCGGCGCAGCCGATGCCCGAGACAAACAGCATTTCATCCATGTTTAGCTGGAGCTCGTCAATGGCCCTTAAAATCAGCCCCATCAGGATAGCCTCGCCACAGCCGGGACAGAAGGTGGTGATGCCGATGCCCGGCCGTAAATATTGCTCCAGTTCTCTGACCACGGCTAAAGCCTCCTCAGCTGCTCGATAATTGTGTCCGGGGAGATAATCTCTCCGTTCGCCTGGCTGTAAGGTATCACCTCGCAGCAGGCATATTTCATTACTTCGCCCACCACCTGCCCCATGTTCATTTCCGGGACTAAAATCTTCTTCATCTTTGCCCCGATATTGCTGATTAGTTCCTCGGGGAATGGCCAGAGCGTTTTTAACCGCACCACCCCGATTTTCTTACCCTCGTCCCGCAGCCTCTCCACGGCGAACAATGAGCTTCGGGCGGTGAAGCCGTAGCATACCACGGCGATGGTGGCGTCTTCCAGATAGTGATTCTCATACTGAATAATATCCCGGCGGTTGTTCCGTATCTTATCGTGCAACCGGTGCACCAGCTTTTCCTGGAGTACCGGGTCGGTGATCCTTCTGACGCCGAATTCATCGTGCGTGGAGCCGGTGACCAGCAGTTTTTCCCCTTCTCCGAAGACGGGCATAGGCGGCACCCCGTCATTCTCCCTGGTGCCAAAGGGGGGCGCCCCCGCCTTTTTCTCGCGATGGAACAATACCACCTTCTCGCTGACCTGTATCCTCTCCCGCAGATGGGCGGTGGCTTCTTCCGCCATAAGCAGCACCGGCACCCGGTATCGTTCGGCGAGGTTGAAAGCCCTGATGGTCTGGTCATACAGTTCCTGCACGGACCAGGGAGAAAGGGCAATGTTCTGGCTGTCCCCGTGCGAGCCCCATTTGGCCTGCATTATGTCCCCGCTGCCTACCCGGGTAGCCTGCCCGGTACTGGGGCCGGACCGCTGGGTATTCACGATTACCACCGGCGTTTCCGTAAAAGACGCATACCCGATTCCCTCCTGCATGAGGCTGAAGCCGGGACCGGAGGTAATCGTCATCGCTTTGGCTCCTGCCCAGGATGCCCCGATACAGGAGCAAATAGAGGCAATCTCGTCCTCCATTTGCATGAAGACGGCCCCAATCTTTTCAAATCTAACCGAGATTCTCTCCAGGGTTTCCGTGGCCGGGGTAATGGGATAGCCGGCGCAGTACCCGCACCGCGCGGCAATGGCGCCCTCGGCCACGGCTTCATCTCCGGAGAAATAGTAGCTTCCCGCCGGAAGTATGCTTTTTAGCTCATGTCGTCCCATAAAAACTACTCCGGGTATTAACCTTTGAGATTTTATAACATGGGGACGGATTTTGCCAGTGCCGGTGCGGAATTTCCCGGGCACAAAATGTTCACTTTGTCCGATTTTTCGGTCTATTTGGGTCTTACGAGGAGGGTCGGTTTGTGCCGGAATAATAAATGGAAGTAAGAGAAATCTTACTGGTATGTTATGCGTTCCAGTCTTTATTTCACCGGGATAATTTTCTCCGGTACCCGGGTGACCGCTCAGGGTGGCCTTTTCGTCTCACCTGGCTATGACCTTCCGGCTCATAGTTTTGACCCTTGCGCGGTTTTTATGGACCTTTTTGGTGGTAAAAATAAACGGTCCTGATAGAATTATTAAAACTCTGGCTGACCTCAGATTGGGAGCACAATCGTGGCAGACAGCAAAGTTCGGGTTCTGATAATTAACGACCGCCATTCCCTGGTATGGTTTGCCGAACGCGTCCTGCAAAAAGAGGGTTTTGAAGTTCTTACTGCCTTTGATGGGCTGAGAGAACGGAAAAAGGCACGGGAAGAAAAACCGGACCTTATTATCCTGGATATTATCATGCCGGGGCTTAATGGACTTCAGATTCTCGAACTGGTGCGGCGGGAATCCAATATTCCCGTGATAATACTTACCGAGAGGTCTGAGGTAGACCTGGTAAAAAAGGCGCTTTCTCTGGGTGCGGACGGTTATGTGATAAAACCCTTTGCCACCGATGACCTTCTATCCCGTATTCACGCCAAGCTGACGCGGGCCGAATTAAAAGTTACGTAGCGGCCACCGGTATCGGCACCGTTATAGATTGCGCCGTCGAATGCTGGATAACCGCCTTCACGAATTCCATAGTTGGCAGGACAATAAACGTCCCGCCTATTTGCCGGTTATCCGAGCTGAACGTGGCTTTTATCACGAGGGCGTCATCCTGTTTCTTCATCAGAAGGGCCAGAGGAGCATCCATTATTTCGGCGAGGGTACCTTCTCTCACCTGGGGTGGCGAGGGCATGAGGAGCAGACTGGCGGTATCCGCCAGGGCATTTAAGAAAAAAGAGCCGGCGATATTGCCCATCTCTCCGAGAACGGAGCGCTCCATTTCTTCTATCTGCCGTGTTGACCCGGCGGGCTGACCCAGCAGCATATCTATTAAGTTAAAGGCTACTTCAGCTTCATGAGTTAATAGCATATAGCCGGTGGCATCCCCTTCGATTTCCAGGTAAGACCCAGCAATATGGTGCTGAGACCCGTTTATCCGCGCGGCGGTGTCCTTCACGGGAAACTGCTTTAAGTCAATGGAAGTAACATTGAATTTCTGTCCCACCATCTGGGAAAGGCCGGACAAAGCATTGGCAATTCCTTTACTGACCATCCAGGTCCAGACACTGACTTCGTCCCTGGTGAGCGCAACCTGTGACACGCGTTTGTCCCCCTCTGCCAATCAACCGCTGGCTAGTTATATTTTGGCTTACCAGGCGGGCCTCTCATAAGGTCTAAACAGATAGTAAAGGAGGGTCGGAGGTATAACTTCTCTTGACCCAGAGGAATGACGTGATAGTACCCGGGCTCATGTTAATGACCCGTTCAGGTCACGCTGGTTTCCCGAGAATCAGGAGACCTTCTGCAGCAACCTGGGAATATCGCCGGGCTTTTCCGCGACGGGGACTCCGGCCGCGGTCAACGCGTCGACTTTAGACCGGGCGGTCCCGAGGTTACCGCTAATTATCGCCCAAGCGTGCCCATACATTTTTCCGGAGGGGCTGACCTGCCGGTAATGTAAGCCGCCACCGGTTCGCCGATTTTCCGGGCGATTGATTCCGCCTCCGCGGGATTACCGGCCAGGTTACTCCGGGGAGTCCGGATACCGTATTTTTGTAAAATAATTTTGGCTTCAAACTCGAAAAGTTTCAATTTTTCTTTAACCGGCAAGTATGATTACCGGTAGTACGCGGCGGCTTAACTAAATTTCAAACTCCTCTTCGGTCTCCACCGTTCTGAGGCTTCCTTTAGCCGTGCCGGCACGTTTCAGGGCTTCATCGAAGGCAAGGATGTTAGCGGCAGCTTTGGCGGCAGGCAGCCTTTTGGCGATGACTTCGGCCACCG
>DAOWCR010000091.1 GCA_030639445.1 Dehalococcoidales bacterium | reverse complement strand
GGGTTAATGATGCGTGGAGTTTTAACTCTCCTTACCCTGGGTTAATGATGCGTGGAGTTTTGACTCTCCTTACTCCAGGCTAATGATGCGTGGAGTTTTAACTCTCCTTACTCCGGGTTAATGATGCGTGGAGTTTTAACTCTCCTTACTCCAGGTTAATACTGCGGGTGTTTTAACTCTCCCCACTCTGAAGTTAATAAGGTGGGGTGTTTAAGAGGGGCGTCAGCCCCTCTTTTTAAAACCAATCCCCCTCCCTTGAACAAGGGAGGGGGATAAAGGGGGCGGGTTCCCAAATAAATAACTAAGGGGGGGTGGGGTTACCATCTAACTAATCCGCAGGTAGCGGACCGGAATTTGCCGCTGACTTTCCGTCCCGCGGTCTGTTCTATTATATTCTATTTATAAAAAGTTACAGGATAGACTTTACCGCCTCAATAACGCGTTCCGGGCCGGGTAGCACTATCCGCTCCAGGGTGCGGTTGGCCGGGACCCAGACATCCGGGGCACCGACCCGTTGAATAGGGGCATCCAGATAGTCAAAAGCCCGCTCCTGAATCTGGGCGGCCACTTCCGCCCCGAAACCGCCGGTTTTGTTGGCTTCATGCGCTATCACGGCTTTGCCCGTTTTTTTGACTGAAGTCACGATGGTCTCAATATCCAGGGGGCGCAGTGTGCGCGGGTCAACCACTTCCGCCTCGATTCCCTCATCGGCCAGTGTCTGAGTGGCGCTCATGACTCGGGAGGTAATGCCCCCCCAGGTGACGATGGTGATATCTTTGCCTTCTCGCTTGACATCGGCTTTGCCCAGAGGTATCACGTAGTCTTCCGCCGGCACCGGGCCGCTGGCGCCGTACAGGATGATGGGCTCCATAAAGATGACCGGGTTGGGGTCTCTGATGGCCGCCTTGAGCAGACCCTTGGCGTCATAGGGGGTGGAGGGCATGACCACCTTCAGTCCGGGCACATGGGCAAACCAGGCCTCAAAGCTCTGGGAATGCTGCGCGCCGAGGCCGATACCGCCTTCGGTAGCCGTCCGGATGACCATGGCTATCTGCGGTCGACCGCCGGTAAAATAGCGCATCTTGGCGGTCTGGTTCACGATTTCATCCATGCAGATGGTCATCCAGTCGCAGCGCATTATTTCCACGATAGGCCGCATGCCGGCAATCGCCGCACCCAGAGCAAAGCCGACAATGGCCGTCTCGGAGATGGGTGTATCCATAACTCGCTCTTCATTGAACGCTTCCAGCAGCCCCTTGGTGGCGCCGAAAGCGCCGCCGATGACGGCCATATCCTCGCCCATGGCGAAAGCTTTCTCGTCGCGCGCCATCTCCTCCTTTATCGCCTCGGCAATGGCTTCACGGAATGCTATCTGACGTTCCGCCATAATATTTTCTCCTTCCTAAGCGTAAATCCACTCGTAAATAGACTCTGGTTTGGGTTCCGGGCTGTTCTGGGCAAATTCCGTCGCTTCGCGGAACTCTTGCTGGCATTCTGACAGAGTTTTAGCGGCTGACTCGTCCGTTGTGTAGCCCAGTTCTTTCAACTTTTGCTGGAAAATCTTTATCGGGTCCTTGTTCTCCCACCAGTCCTCCATCTCCCCTTCGGGTCGGTAGGAGGAGCCGCCGGGCATGCGGTCCATGCGCATGCTGTGTCCCCGCAGGCGGTAGGAGATGGCCTCGATGAGGCTCGGGCCTTTGCCTTCCCGGGCTCTTTCCAGGGCCGCGGTCACCGCTTCATAGACGGCGATGACGTCAGTGCCGTCCACGCGGTAGCCGGGAATGTCGTAGGCGACCGCCCGGGCGGAGATGTCCTGATTGGCACAACTTTTACTGAGCGGTAATGTCATGGCGTACTGGTTATTGGTGCAGAGGTAAACGGTGGGCACTTTCCATAGTGATGCCAGGTTCAGTCCCTCGTGGAACACGCCGCGGTTGCTGGCGCCGTCGCCGAAGAAGCACAGGCAGACCTGGTCGGTTTTCTGCATTTTCATGGCCAGGCCCAGCCCGCCGGCGATGTTCAGACCGCCGCCGACGATGCCATTGGTGCCGAGAATGTACCGGTCGAAGTCAGAGAGGTGCATTGAGCCGCCCTTGCCCCCGGTGCAGCCGGTAGCCTTGCCGAGAACTTCGGCCAGGATGATGGGCATGCTGGCACCCCGGGCCAGCAGGTGTCCGTGGCCGCGGTGGGTGGAAACGAGGTAGTCTTTATCCCCCATGGCGGTGGTGGCGCCTACCGCCACCGCCTCCTCGCCAACGGAAACGTGACCGGTACCCGGAATTATGCCCTGCTCGTCGAACTTGGCGATACCTTCTTCAAAGATGCGTATCCGCACCATCCTCCGATACATATCCAGGAGGTTATCCTTGGTTAATTCCATCCTGCTCCCCTTTCGTTAATAGTGGCTCATGGCCACCGGCGCTATATGGCTGATGAGATTGGCCGGCGTTTTTCCCATTTCCTGTGCCAGATTAGCATAATTTGCGCCGGCTCGTCAAAAACAATTTTTTCCTCCATACGGTAACAACGCATTATTTCCGCCGGCTGTGCTATAATTCAAGTTATGAAAAAAGAGCTTATGGATATTCTGGTATGCCCGGTGTGCAAGGGAGAGCTTCAGCTGAGCGTGACCGAGGAGAATAAGGACGAGATAGTGGCCGGCTCCCTCCACTGCGCCAAGTGTGATGTGCGCTATCCCATTGCTGATGCCATTCCCAACCTGCTGCCGCCGGACCAGCGCCCTTAGTCCGGCCGGTAAATTATCCCGGTCTGGGGAGACTCCCATACTTCAATGGCGGAGAGGGCCACCGGGGCGCCGGCCAGCTTTGACCTGAGTTCACCATAGATATTGGCGGCAATGTTCTCCGAAGACGGGTTTATTTTATCAAACGGCGGCACGTCATTAAGGCAGGTATGGTCGAACCGGACTAAAATGTCATCTAGGTACCGCTTTAGCTCGGCGAAATCATAAGCCAGGCCGATGTCATCAAGTTTGGTAGCGTTTACCCTGGCCACTACCCGAAAACGGTGTCCATGCAGTGCCTCGCACTTGCCCCGGTAACCGCGCAGGAAATGGGCGGCATCAAAATGTTTCTCTACCGATATCTCGTACATATTAGTTATTCCAGCTTGAGGACGCCCTGTTTTTCTCTGATGGCGCCGGAGAGCTCTTTCATGGTCTTACCGTTTACCGGATGGACCAGGTCGGGAGCAATCTCGGCCAGGGGCACCAGCACAAAGGCTCTCTCTGCCATTTCAGGGTGGGGGATGACCAGTTCCGGGGTTTCCATTACCTGCTCACCGTGGAGGAGAATATCAATGTCAATAGGGCGGGGGGTGCCGGACTTGCCGACCCTGCCCAGTTTTTTCTCAAGGCCTTTTACCAGCGCCAGCAGCTCCGCCGGTTCCAGCCGGGTATGGGCCTGGCACACCAGGTTAAGAAAGCGGGGCTGGTCAGTATCGCCCAGCGCTTCGGTGTCATAAATGGAGGAAATTTTCCCCATCCGCAACCTCTGGGAGAGCAGGTCCAACGCCCTGTCCAGGTTGCCCTGGCGGTCTCCCATATTGGAACCAAGACCGAGATATACCGTTATTGCTTCAGTCACCGGTTAACCTCCTTCGTATAATAGCGTCGCTCATCCGGCAGACGCGCACCATCTGTTTCACGTCGTGGACCCGCATCATGTCCGCGCCGTTGGCGATGCCGATAGCCACGGTGGCGGCGGTTCCTTCCCGGCGCTGGTCAGCGGGCAGGTCAAGCACCAGGCCGATTGCCGATTTGCGGGAGGTCCCCAGTAAAATGGGCCGGTTCAGGGACTTGAGCTCCGCCAGGCGGCGGATAATCTCCAGGTTCTGCTCCAGGCTCTTGCCGAAGCCGATGCCGGGGTCAACGATGATATTGGCTTCGGGCACCCCGGCCCTCAGGGCAATATTGATGCCCCGTTCCAGATCAGAAATAATCTCAGGCATTATATCCTCGCCGGGAGCATCTCGCTGGTTGCTCATCAGAATGATGGGCACGCCGGCTTCGGCGGCCAAATCGGCCAGCCGGGGGTCTTTCTTTAAGCCCCAGATATCGTTAATCATTGACGCGCCGGCCTTCACGGTGCGGCGGGCGACTCCCGATTTATAGGTGTCGATACTTATGGGCACGGGTATTTCGCGGGCGAGCCTTTCTATCGCCGGTATGACCAGGCGCAGTTCATCATCAATGGCGTCTATCGATTCCGGTTCCGTGCCCGGGCGGGTGGACTCACCGCCGACGTCGATAATATCCGCCCCCTCGGCGACCATGCGTTTGGCCTGGGCTACGGTAGCTTCAATATCACTGCCCAGCCCGTCCCCGGAGAAAGAGTCAGGGCTCAGGTTGCAGATGCCCATAACATAGGTCCGCTCCCCCCACCGGAACTCGGTGTTACCGCAACGGGTGGCCGCTAGCGGCGATTTAGCTGGCTTCAATCCCCCTCCAGTAAAAGTCTTTTGGTGCCGAATTCTGCCTACTATTCTAGCATTTTCTGTTAACTTATAAAATAGCCCCGTAGAGAAGTTGTGGGTAAACTTTATATGTTCATGATTTAGTGCGCTCTC
Organism: Dehalococcoidales bacterium; assembly: GCA_030639445.1. Lineage (GTDB taxonomy): Bacteria > Chloroflexota > Dehalococcoidia > Dehalococcoidales > RBG-16-60-22. The sequence goes on along the minus strand of DAOWCR010000091.1, from coordinate 289 downwards.
CCTTTGTCTCCTGATTCTTGAGGATATATGGTGACCTCACCCCCTGTGTCCCCCTCTCCTTTGATTAAGGAGAGGGGGAAGTTTTAGGAAGAGGGGCTGACGCCCCTCTTAGACACCCCGCACTGTTAATTCAGGGCGGGGGAGTTAAAGCACTCCCGTATTGTTAATTCAGAGCGGGGGAGTTAAAGTATTCCCGTATTGTTAATTCAGGGCGGGGGAGTTAAAGCACTCCCGTATTGTTAATTCAGGGCGGGGGAGTTAAAGCACTCCCGTATTGTTAATTCAGGGC
>DAOWCR010000100.1 GCA_030639445.1 Dehalococcoidales bacterium | reverse complement strand
TGCGAAAGAAGATATCAGTGAAGCTATACAATATGGCCGGAACCAAAAACAGGAGGAAGAGCTTATGCCGCCTCTGCCAGGGACGATTACTGATGGTGGTTATCAGCAGCGGGATATACACAATAGTAGCGATTAAAGGGATGACCGCATACATGTTCATACACTGGAATTATCAACGGAAACGGGAAAGCTGTCAAGCAAAAATAAGGTATCTGACCAAAGTGAGGGAGACTAAGGTACTAGTGGACGGCGGCCACCTTGGTTTCCCTACCCACCTGAGCTTCCTCCGGCCTGGCCAGCAGGAGGGAAAGCACCTCTGCCGAGGGGTTAATATGCGGCGGCTTCAGATGCGCCAGCTCAGCCCCTTCCGCCCGCCGCCAGGTAATATAATTGGCAAAGGCTCCGTTCGGCAGCAGCGTAACCTCGACACTGAAATCAATCGTGTCCATCAAATCCTCGAGAACCGCCGACTTCGCCGGGTCGCCATTATCCGGCCTTAGTATCTGTTCCTGTACGGCTGCCGCTATCTCTACCTCGCTGCCCTGGTAACCATTTTTAGGTTCAATCAGCAGATGCAGTACTGGCTCTCCCGGATTCTTATAAGCGGTCCAATCTTCATAAGCGAGCCCGGTCTTCTCTATGGCCTGCCAGATTATCTTTTCCGTCAGCTGGATGACCACGAAATTGAGCAGGCCGTCAGCTCGCCTCTCAAAAACCATTTGCGGGAGATTAATGCCCAGCTTCTCGTTTCGCCGCGAAGTTATCCTGACCATATCACCAATCCGGTATCTGACCAGGGCCCCGCCGTGAAAGTTGGTGATAACTATTTCATAGTTTTCCCCGGGCTTTACCTCATCAAGCAGGACCGTCTCCGGCTGGTAACCGCGGTCCAATTGCCACTTCAAGTGTTCCTTTTCCGGGATAAATTCCAGGAAGTTAAGGCTGGGGATGAAGGTCATACCGTCATAATCCCAGGTCTGGGTGGCGATGATACCGCCCTCGGTGCTGGCGTATACATCCAGGGGATACCTGCCCCAGAGTTCTTTTATTTTTTCCCGGTAAACCCAGCTATCAAGGCCGCTGCATATGATTCCCTTTACCCGCCACAGGTCTCTGGGTAACATCGGGCGGCGGGCCAGCTTGCTCTTCACCAGCCCCCGGACCAGGCGGAACAGCGCTTTGGGCTGAGAGAGAAAGGGACGAAGGTCTACTCTATCCGAGGACTCACGGAACTTGTCGCCAACGGTGACCAGCACCAGGGACAGTCCGAAAAAATAATCCAGTCCCCGGGAGAGAGCTTGTTTGAAACCAAGCTTTACCCTTTCTTCAAAAGGCAGTGCCTCCGCTTCTTCTAAAGCAGGTAAGTAATCTACGGGAGTCTGTTGCTTGAGCATATCGGCCATGGCGCCGGACACTAAGGGCCTGGGGGCTACGGTGTAGACGAGCTTGGGATGCTCCAGAAGCCTGGAGGTATCACCCCACCCCTGACAGCTGGATAGATTGCCCAGACCGTACATTACCGTGCTCATTTCCCGAGAATACGCCGGAGTTACCGGCACCCACCGGCAGGGGTATTCCCCGGACCGGCCTGAGGTGCGCACCCACAAAGCCGGTTCGGCCGGCAGGGGGGCTTCCTTCTTTTCGATAAGTTCCGGGCAGTAGTCCGCATAGGTAGTTAATGGCACCTGTTTGCGGAACTCTTCTACCGTCTCCGGCTGGGCACCGCGCATAATCTTTTTACCCAGAGGGCACCGCTTTAACAGGGCTATCTGTTCCAGCAGCAGACGCTTCTGGATAGTCATGAACTGCTCCAGGTCAAGGCCGATAAAGCCGCAGCACATCTGCCACAGTTCTTCATTCCGGCCCTGCCGTAAAAGCTCAACCGCTCTGGGCAATGGTTACCTCCCAGGCTAACCCTGATACGAGAAGACTATGACACGTCACCGTGAGCTTGGGAAGTGATTGGGTTCTAGAAGATAGTTCTAGAACAGAAACTCTTCCCAAGAGACGGCCAATAGTCTATGCTGGGACTAACCAGAATATAAGCAAATAGACTGGAATATAGAAGGACTAATCCAGACTGTGAAGCACGGCATGAAAGATAATCACAACTTGCTCACCCCGGAACAGGTGGCGGATGTCCTCCAGGTTCATATTTTAACCGTCTACAGCTACATCCGGCAGGGCAAGCTTGACGCCATACGTCTGGGGCGAAGCTACCGCATCATCCCTCAAGACCTGACGCGTTTTATCGAATCGAACCGTACCAAAAATAATCAAGTTACCGGAGGAAGGAAAGTCAGACATGCTTGAGAATAATCATCGGCGGGTAGTAGTTACCGGCCTGGGGGTTATCAGCCCCGTAGGTCTCACCGTGGCGGATATGTGGGACGCCCTTATCGCCGGGAAATCGGGGGTGGATTATATCAGCCACTTTGACCCGGCGCCTTTTGAGACCAAGTTCGCCGCCGAAATCAAGGAGTTCAACCCGATCTCGTACGTCACCCGGAAGGAAGCGCACCGCATGGACCGGTTTACCCAGTTTGCCGTGGCCGCCAGCCTCCAGGCAGCGGAGTCGGCCGGGCTGACCATAGATAACGGCAATGCCGAAGAGACCGGCGTTATCATCGGCAACAGCGTCTGCGGCCTGTTTGAGGTGGCCGAACAGCTAAGATTACTGGATGAAGTCGGGCCGAGGAGGATAAGCCCGATTCTGGCGCCGACCATGACTGGCGATGCGGCGCCGGTGCAGGTCTCGCTGCTTTTAGGCGCCAAGGGGCCTAATTACTCCCCGTCCTCGGCATGCTCCAGCAGCAGTGATAGCATCGGCCAGGCCTACGAGATAATCCGAAACGGTGGGGCCAGGGTAATGTTCGCCGGCGGCACTGAAGCCCCGGTAATACCCATCTGCATCGCCGCCTTTAATGCCGCCCGCGCCCTTTCGGCCAAGAACGACCGCCCGCAAAGCGCCTGCCGGCCCTTTGATGCCGAACGTGACGGTTTCGTGCTGGGCGAGGGGGCGGCCGTAATAGTACTGGAAGACCTCGGTTACGCTCTGGAGCGGGGAGTCCCTATCCTGGCGGAAATAATCGGTTACAGCGCCAATAGTGACGCCTTTCATATCACGCAACCCTCACCCAATGGCGAGGGTGCCACCAAAGCGCTGAACCTGGCCCTGAAGAAAGCGGGCCTCAGCCCCAACGAGGTGGACTATATCAATGCCCACGGCAGCGCTACCGTACTGAACGACGTGACCGAAACCCACGCTATAAAAAGCGCCTTTGGCGAGGCCGCCTACCGTATCCCGATATCAGCCAGCAAATCCATGCTGGGACATCTTCTGGGAGCGTCCGGGGCTGTCGAGGCGATAATTTGTATCCAGGCGATAAATCACGGGATGGTGCCGCCAACGTTGAACCTCACTCACCCTGACCCCGAGTGTGACCTGGATTACGTGCCCAACGAAGCGCGCGCCGTTGAGGTAACGACGGCCGTATCAAATTCCTTCGGCTTCGGCGGACACAACTCCGTGCTTGTTTTCCGCCGGTACTCGGAATAACCGCCCCGGTTATACCACTGGCAGCACGGAATCAAGCCTCTGGGATAATGCGGGCGTAAGTCGCCGGGGAGCTTTGCCTAGTGGTTTTTGGTTTTATTGCCGGAACGTCCCAGAGCCTGTAGCTTCTGGCTTAACTCTTCAAAAGTTTTATCCTGCGGCTGTTTGCCCAGCTCCAGACCATAGCTGAGGAAAAACTCGAGGAAGTTGCGCAGCAGTTCCTTCATGCCCACCGCGAACTGGTGGAACTCTTCTTTGTCCACATAATTATGGTCGTGTTCTTTGTCTTCTTCTTCTAACTGGCGGTCAATCAGAAAGTTAAAAAACTCCGAGTAGCTCATATCACCGCGGTTTTCGTCTACTTTCCTGGCTACTTCGGCGTTAATGATTAACATTCTTTTCTCGGCCACGCTGGACTCCTTCGGCTTTAATTTACAAAGAATAACCTGAAAACCCTTCTTACCTTCAGGTTATTCGTTAAGTCACTATGCCGGAATGGTTAAAGCTGATAGTCATCATCCAGTCCCAGCATTTCCTTGATCCGATTAATTAACTGAAGCAGCTTTAAGCCGTTATCCGTCACCTGATAGGTTACTGACGGATTGCCCATCTTCGTCTGGTCAATAAAGCCCTGAGCCATCAGATAGCCGAGGTATTTCTGTATCTGGCTATAGCTCATGTTGGCGCTGTACATAATCTCGGTCTTGCCCGCGCCGTTTTCGCCTACTTTTAACATATCGGCGATTATCTCGATGTCAGAGCGCCGCCGGTTTACCCTCACTGCTGACCCCTCCCTTTATACTGAGCAGGACTATTGTACTAGTCATCAGGTCATCTGTCAATAGCCAGCCATGAAATTGCCTCTGACAGGCTAGTCAATAGTACTGATAGCATAAATAAAGACGTTTTGGCGAACCATCCTCTGCCTCTTTTCTCAGGTTATATGGTAACCTCACCCCCTTTGTCCCCCTCTCCTTATCAAAAGACAGGGGGGAGATTTTGGTAAGAGGGGCTGATGCCCCTCTTAGACACCCCGCGTTCTTAACCCAGAGCAAGGAGAGATTAGACGCCTGTATTCCTTGAACTTCAGAGCAAAGG
>DAOWCR010000117.1 GCA_030639445.1 Dehalococcoidales bacterium | reverse complement strand
GGTCGCCCGGGCGCATGCCACCATGAATAGAGGCGTCTATGTCAGCAATATCCTGATGATAATCGCCAGTTTCCTCATTATCCGGTTTTACGTGGGTGAGCTGGGGCTTTTCTGGGCATTGATGGCAGGCTTGATTGCCGGTTTCTTCATTGCGCAGGCCACGGAATACTTCACCTCGGCGGAGCATGGCCCGGCCAAGAAAATAGCGCGGGCGGCCGAAAGCGGCGCCGCGGTCACTATCATTGAAGGCATCGCCACCGGCCTGATGAGCACGGTGATACCCGTAATTCTGGTGGTCCTGGCTACCGTGCTGGCCTATCTCTTCGGTGGACTGCTGGGCATAGCGGTCGCCGCCATGGGGATGTTGATTAACCTGGGGATGCTGCTGGCCATGGACTGCTACGGCCCGATAGCCGATAACTCGGCGGGTATTGCCCAGATGGCCGGCCTGGGCAAGGAAGTGAGGGCGCGCTGTGAAGCCCTGGACTCGGTGGGCAATACCACGGCGGCCCTGGGCAAGGGCTTTGCCATCGCCTCGGCGGCCCTGGCCTCCCTGGCCTGGCTGGCCACCTACTTCAAAGTGGCCAATATTGATGTCGCCAGCCTGACCAATGTGGGGGTGATTGCCGGTGTGCTCATTGGCGGTATGCTGACCTTCGTCTTCAGTGCCCTGGCGATGAAAGGCGTCGGCTCGGGCGCTTTCGCCATTGTCAATGAGGTGAGGCGGCAGTTCCGCGAGATTAAGGGACTGATGGAAGGCGAGGCCAAGCCGGATTACGTCAGATGTGTCGACATCGCTACCAAGAGGGCGCTGAAATCAATGATGCTCCCCGGCATACTGGTGCTGGCGGTGCCGCTTATCATGGGCTTCACCCTGGGGCCGGAAGCGGTCGCCGGTCTGCTGGTCGGTTCCCTGTTGACCGGGTTCCTGATGGCGGTAATGATGGCCAATGCCGGCGGCGCCTGGGACAATGCCAAGAAGTTTATCGAGGCGGGCCACCTGGGCGGCAAGGGCAGTGACGCCCACAAGGCGGCCGTTATCGGCGATACCGTGGGCGACCCCTTCAAGGATACGGCCGGTCCTTCGCTGAACATATTGATTAAGCTGGTGGGGAAGGTGGCCGTAATCTTCGGGCCGGTCTTCGTCATGCTGGTGCCGCTGTAGAGCTGATTAAAAGTTAGAGATAACCGGGGCGGGGGTGAGAACCTCCGCCCTGACTTTTTTAACCTTGCAGGAAAGGGTTGGCCCGGCGCTCGGCGCCGATGGTGGTGTCCGAGCCGTGGCCGGGATAGACAATGGTATCGTCCGGCAGCGCCATGAGGGTGGCCAGGCTGTTCATCAACCGCTCGTAGTCTCCCCCGGGCAGGTCAAACCGGCCGATGCCGTGGTGGAAAAGGGTATCACCGCTGAACAGGGCGCCGTGCCCCAGGAGACAGATACCGCCCGGCGTATGCCCCGGCGTGTGCCTGACCGAAAAGTTAAGGTCGCCGATATCCAGACTCTCGCCACCGTTAAGTAACCGGTCGGGGGGAGGTGGCGGGGGGTAGGCCGGGCCGAAGGCAAAGGCCAGGGGCTGCTTCAGGAGCGCTTCGGCATCATCGGTGTGAATGGCCACCTCGGCGCCGGTGGCTTCCTGGACTTCTTTCAGAGCGCCCACGTGGTCCGGGTGCCCGTGGGTGAGCACGATAAGCTTTATCTCCAGTCCCATCTCGGTGACATTTTTCAGAATTCTCTCCGCCTCATCGGCGGGGTCAATGATTATCCCCTCTTTACCGGCTTCCGAGCCAGCGATATAACAGTTGGATTCCAGCGGCCCGACCACTAATTTTTTCAGAATCACGGCGTCTCCCTTTTCTTCGGATACCGGATAAAGGACGTCTGCGCCGTTTAACGCAGACGCCGTATTTTACCATTAAACTGACTTATCCTCAAGATGGGCCTCTTGTCTTCGGGCAGTGGCATAGGCTAAACTATTGAGGACTATATCAAGGCAGTTTTAAATAAAGGGGGGAGTAAACGTGGCTGATATTCGTCCCTTTCGTGGTGTGCGTTATGACCGGTCGCTGGTAGGTGACCCGGCAACGGTTATTTGCCCCCCTTATGACATAATTAACCCGCAGATGCAGTCGGAACTCTATCAGGAGAGCGAGTATAATTTCGTCCGCGTGGAATTTAACCGGGAATTGCCCGAAGATACGGACAGGGACAATAGATATACCCGGGCCGCGGCCACCCTGGAGCAATGGCTGAAGCAGGGTATCCTTAAAATTGATAAAGCGCCGGCCATTTATCTTCACGACCATTGTTTTACTCACCAGGGAAAAGAGTACCGGCGCCGCGGTATCATCGCCCGTGTCCGACTGGAAAAATGGGACAAAATGGTGGTCCGTCCCCACGAGAACACCATGTCCCGGCCGAAGAGTGACCGGTTGAGCCTGTTATGGGCGCTCCAGGCCAATACCAGCCCTGTTTTCGCGTTATATGAAGACCGGGGGAAGCAAATCTCTACGTTGTTAGCTGCCCGGGAGCAGGATAAGCCAGTAATCAGCCTGGATACCGGCGATGGGGAGAAGCACGAAGTCCGGGCAATCACCGGGGCCGAGACCATCAATCAGCTGTGTAGTGCCCTGGCCAATCAACCGCTTTATGTCGCCGACGGGCACCATCGCTACGAGAGCGCGCTCACTTATCAGCAGGAACGGAGTGTCAGTTCGGCGGTGAAGTCAGCCGACGAGGGGTATAATTTTGTGATGATGACGCTGGTGGACCTGGCTGACCCCGGCCTGGTGATACTGCCTTTCCACCGGCTGGTTCGCGGCCTGTCCTGGCCGACCATAGAAGGGCTTCTGCCCAAATTGCCGCCCTTTTTTGAAATTAAAGAGCTGTCTTCCGGGGCGCCCGGCGCCTGGCAGCAGGTTGACGACTTTTTGAGTGAGAGGGAGGACCAGGTCAGGTTGGTCCTCTTTGGCCTGCTGAAAAAGTCTCTCTTCCTGTTAAAGCTGCGTGACTTTAACACAACCAGCCCGATGATGCCCCAGTTTCATTCTGGAATATACCGGCGGTTGAGCGTCAGTATCGTTGACCATGTCATATTGGAAGGATTGCTGGGCATGAGCCACGAACGTGGTGATAAAGAGATGTCCGTAGACTATATTTCCGACCGGCAGGACGCGGTGAACAAGGTATTAAACCAGGAGTACCAGCTGGCCTTTCTCTTAAGCCCGGTCAAAGCGAGGGTAATTAAGGATATTGCCGACACTGGTGACCGGATGCCCCGCAAAACAACCTGCTTTTATCCCAAGATGCCCTCAGGGTTGGTCTTTTACCGGCTGGAGTGAGGCCGGTTAAGTTGACGCTTAATCGGGCTTATGTTAGTATGAAAAAACCTCGGCAATGGTTAATTAACGGGATTTATTAGAATTTCCATCTATATCTATCCT
>DAOWCR010000138.1 GCA_030639445.1 Dehalococcoidales bacterium | reverse complement strand
TGTCTATCCCTCTTTCCTGCCTCTCCTTTTCGCTCATCTCGTAGACGTTTTCTTCTATCGGTTCGGGAGCATCGTATCCCTTCTCAATCCCCTCCAGACCCGCCGCCAGCATGACGCTGAAGGCAAGGTAAGGATTGCAGGCCGGGTCCGGAGCCCGGTACTCAATCCGGGTCGCCTTTTCCCGGCCCGGCCGGTACTCCGGTACACGGACCAGGTCAGACCGGTTGCGCCGCGCCCAGGAAAGATATACCGGCGCCTCATAGCCGGGAACCAGCCGTTTGTAGGAGTTAATCCACTGGTTGGTCACCGCCGTAATCTCCGGAGCATGCTTGAGCAGCCCGGCGATATAGCACTTGCCTAACTTGGAAAGATGGTATTCATCGTCCTTGTCAAAGAAAGCGTTTCGGTCACCGGTAAACAGCGACTGGTGGGTGTGCATCCCGTTGCCATTGATACCGAAGACCGGCTTGGGCATAAAGGTGGCATAGACCTCGTACTTCAGCGCTACTTCTTTGACCACTAACCGGTAGGTCATTACGTTGTCCGCCATGGTCAGGGCATCGGTATACCTCACGTCTATCTCATGCTGACTGGCAGCCGCTTCATGGTGGGAATACTCCACGCCGATGCCCATCTCTTCCAGGGCGAGCACGGTCTCCCGCCTCAGGTCAGTGGCCGCGTCCCGGGCAGTCATGTCAAAGTAGCCGCCCTGGTCCAGTGGTTCGGTTCCCTGGGAGTCCCGGAAGTAGAAGTACTCCAGCTCCGGTCCCACGTAAAAGGTATAGCCCTTGTCCGCCGCCCGTTTCAGGTTCCGCTTCAGGACATACCTCGGGTCACCCTCAAAAGGCTCACCGCCGGGCATTAAAATATCACAGTACATCCGGGCGACTCCGTGCTGCTCACGGGGTCTCCAGGGAAGCATCCGGAAGGTATCCGGGTCGGGCAGCGCGATCATATCGCTTTCATCGATGCGGGCAAACCCTTCAATCGAAGAGCCGTCAAAACCCATCCCTTCCTGTAGAGCGCCTTCCAGCTCCTCCACGGTGATGGCGAAGCTCTTCAAAAACCCCAGGATATCGGTAAACCACAACCTGATGAACTTAACGTTTTGCTCTTTAGCCGTCTTGAGGACATACTCCTGTGCTTCCGCCTTTCCTTTGATAGCCATTGGTCCTCCTAAACCTTTGAATAGTAACTTGCCATCATTATATCACAAACCGGCACAAACCATAACGCAAATCTGGCGCCAGATATGACTGGCGCCAGACACTCCCGGTTACACGTTATACCTGAAGAGTCAACTCTCCAGAATTTTTATGGCCTCTTCCCGGTAGGCATCCATCAGGTAGGGTATCCCGGTTACCCGAGCGCACTCTTCGGTCAGGGACATAAGCTCACGACGGGTAATTACTGACAGGTTAAAACACCTCGCCCCGGCCATCAATTGCTGCAACCCGATTTTGAGTTTATCACAGTAGCTATAGATACCCACGGCGCCCAGCGGAATATTTTTCATATCGGCCGCCCCGACTATCTCCCTGACGTCTTCGTAGTTGATAAAAATTTCCTCCGGGGTTGAGCCGAACTGGCCGACGGTGTTTGGCACCTTGCCGTCCCTGAGCCAGTTCTGGATATTCTTGCCGACAACGCCCGGAATCACCAAAGCCCGCCCCATGCATACCGCTCTGACAAAAGGCGCCCCGAGGGCCAGTGCCTTAAAGATACCGTCCTCACTGCTGAAACCACCGGCCAGAGCGATATCGGGTACGCGTTCTCCTTTATCGGCCAGTTTCTGGCAGAACTCATATGCCGCCGCATGCAGGTAGAGACTGGGGATGCCCCATTCTTCCATCATCCGCCAGGGGCTCATACCGGTGCCACCGGAGGCACCGTCTATGGTCAGCAGGTCGATTTTAGCCCGGGAACCCCACTTGATGGCCATCGCCAACTCACGGAGGCTGTAGGCGCCGGTCTTCAGGGTAATCCGCTTGAAGCCCAGGTCCCGCAAACGCTTAACCTCAGTGTAAAAACCTTCTTCGTCAATAAAACCAAGACGACTGTGCCGTTCCAGTTCCTTCAGCGCGCCGTCTTTGAAGGCGGCCTGAGTAACCGGACTTGAAGGGTCAGGAGTGACAATATAGCCGCGTTTCTGGAGTTCCTGGGCCCGCTCCAGGCTATCGACCCTGATCTCGCCGCCAATACATTTGGCGCCCTGGCCCCACTTTAACTCGATGGTCTCCAGGCCATGCTTCTTGCGAACGTATTCCGCCACCCCCAACCGTGTATCCTCTACGTTCATCTGG
>DAOWCR010000101.1 GCA_030639445.1 Dehalococcoidales bacterium | reverse complement strand
TTTGACCGTGGCCGCTGACGGGTAGTATACTACCCTTAGTCTATCACAGTAACAGAGGTCGGTATGAACACCGAGCAGTTGGCGGACAGGCTGGTTTTGTGGCTAAAAGAAAAGGTGCTGGCGGCCGAGAGTAAAGGGGTGGTAATAGGCCTGAGCGGCGGCATTGATTCCTCGGTCGTGGCGGTATTATGCCAGCGCGCTTTTCCCCGGAACACGCTCGGGGTAATGATGCCCTGCCACAGCCAGCCGGAAGATAAGTCACATGCCCAGGCGTTGGCCCGCCAGTTTTCCATTCCGACGACAGAGGTGGTCCTCGATGATATTTTTTCCGCCCTGCTCAAGGCACTGCCCGGATACGAGGTGGACACCGCTTTCACCAACCTGGCCCAGGCCAACCTGAAGGCCCGGCTGAGGATGCTCACCCTCTACTACATTGCCAACCAGCTTAAATATATGGTCGCCGGTTCCGGCAACCGGAGTGAGCTTTCCGTGGGCTACTTCACCAAATACGGCGACGGTGGCGTGGATATTCTGCCGCTGGGTAACCTGGTCAAATCACAGGTAAAGGAGCTGGCCGGCTGCCTCGGCATACCTCAATCGATTATTGACAAGCCGCCCTCGGCCGGACTGTGGAAAGGGCAGACCGATGAAGCAGAGCTTGGCCTCAGTTACGATGAACTCGACCGCTATTTGTTGACCGACGAGGTTTCCGGCGGGGTGAGAAAAAAAATTGAGTCCATGATGGCTGCCAGCGCCCATAAGCGTTCGCTGCCCCCGATAGCCGACTTATAGCCTCAACTAATATGGTGACCTCACCCCCTGACCCCCTCTCCTTTCATAAGGAGAGGGGGAATAATTTGTAAGAGAGGTTTCGCCTCTCTTTAACTCTCCTTGCTCTGGGTCAATAATGTGGGGGTGTTTCAGAGGAGCGCCAGCCCCTCTTTTCAAATCTTCCCCCTTCCCCTTACCAAGGGGATGGGGTTATCTAAAAAATTTTAAGGGCAAGATTTTTCTTAATCTTGCCCTCTTGTTTTAACAGAACGTCTGTGTTGTGATGCCACTAAGGCGAATAAAGTGATCACCGAGAGAGAAAAAGCACTGGAACTGGCTATCGGCCAAATTGAGAAACGGTTTGGCAAAGGCTCCATTATGAAGCTGGGCGAGTCGGCAGTGGCCGAAGTGCCGGGGGCTATCCCCAGCGGCGCGCTGGCTTTAGACCTGGCCCTGGGGGTAGGCGGTATTCCCAGAGGCCGCATCACGGAAATATTCGGCCCCGAATCATCCGGGAAAACCACCCTGGGTCAGCATATCATTGCTGAATCCCAGAAGCTGGGGGGCACGGTGGCCTATATTGATGTGGAGCATGCCTTAGACCCATCTTATGCGGCGAATTGCGGTGTTAACGTTGATGAGTTGCTCATTTCTCAACCCGATACCGGGGAACAGGCCCTGGAAATCACGGAAGCCCTGGTTAGGAGCGGGGCGATTGATGTGATTGTGATTGACAGTGTGGCCGCGTTAGTCCCCCGGGCGGAAATTGAAGGGGAAATGGGAGACGCTCACGTGGGCCTGCAGGCCCGCTTGATGTCGCAAGCATTGAGAAAGTTGGCGGCCGCCATCGGCCGGTCCGGGACCGCGGTGATATTCATCAACCAGCTCAGGGAGAAAGTGGGCATTATCTTCGGCAATCCCGAGGTAACACCGGGCGGCCGGGCATTAAAGTTCTACAGCTCGGTAAGGATAGACCTGAGGCGTGCCGAGACCATCAAGCAGGGAAATGTGGCCATTGGTAGCCGCGTTAGGGCCAGGGTAGTCAAAAATAAGGTCGCGCCTCCGTTCCGGACGGCTGAGTTTGACATCATGTTTGACCACGGTATCAGCCAGGAGGGCAATTTTATCGACCTGGGTGTAGAGCTGGAGCTGATAAAAAAGGCCGGTGCCTTTCTCTCCTACGGTGAGGTTCGCCTGGGGCAAGGCCGGGAGAGCGCCAAGCAATATCTGGCGCAGAACCCCGAGCTGGCCCAGGAAATTGAACAGAAAATAAGAGCTTCAGCCGTAACCGCTCGTTCTCCAGTGCCCGGTGCTTAAGGGCTTTTTATACCTTTAATAACAACCGGTTAACCGGCAAAAGAGTAAGTAAGGCTGAGGCGTTAGCTTTGGCCTTATTGTTTTTCAGGGGGGAGGCCCGTTAATGAAAAGGATTACTACCCTCCGCAGCGGGAGGGGTAGAGAAAAGCGAATGAACATATTTCTGGACGGCCGGTTCACTTTCAGCCTGGGGGCGGAATTAACCGTAAAAGAAGACCTGCGGGTTGGCCAGGAGCTGCCCGATGACCACATTGCCATGCTGGTGAAGTCGGACCGCTTCCAGCGCGGTCTGGAAAGTGCCCTCCGTTACCTCGGCTACCGGCCCCGGAGTGAATCCGAGATAAGGGAAAAGCTCCGGCGGCGCGGCTTTGACGGCGAATGTGTTGAGGAAGTAATCACCAGGCTGAAAGAGCAGGGCCTGGTGGATGACGTCGCCTTTGCCCGGTTCTGGAAAGACAACCGGGAGACCTTCAGTCCGCGCAGTCAGCAGCTGACCAGACTGGAGCTCAGGCGAAAGGGGGTAGGCAGCGACATCATCGACCAGGTGATTGCCGAAGTTGATGATGCCGACAACGCTTATCGCTCGGCGCTGAGTAAGACCCGCCACTGGCCGCCGTCCGATTACCAGGGCTTTCGCCGCCGGCTGGGGGAATATCTCCGGCGGCGGGGCTTCAGCTACGAAGTGATAAACGGCACGGTGGCACGTCTGTGGCAGGAACGGGAGAGCCGCCAGGGATAGAACACAACATTATATTGACTTGATGACGTGAACACGCTGAACCATCCTGGCAGTCCCGGCAAATAAAAAATAAAGGTGAAAGGGGGGATGAAAGATGGAAATGGGAGTCTCAGCAATATTAGCATTTTTCTTTGTTGGCGTTATTTTTGGGGTGTTACTCGGTGGAATGGCTATGTTTCTTTCCCGACGACTTATGTTCAACCGGCAGATACGCATCGCCGAGAGGAAAGCGGCCAGAATGGTGGCCGGGGCCAGAGACGAAGCCAAAGGGGTGCTGAACGAGACCCAGGAAGAGGCGAGGAAAATCAAGACCTCTGCGGATGCAGAATACCGCGAACGGCGCTCTGAAGCGCAGCGGCAGGAAAACCGCCTGTCACAAAAGAGCGAAAGCCTTGACCGCAAGCTGGAAGCCATTGAGCAACGCGAGCGCGGCCTGGCCGGTAAAGAAAAGGAAATAGAGTCCACCCGGAGCCAGCTAGGGGAACTCAAGAGCCGGCAGCTACAACAGCTAGAGCTGATTTCAGGAATGTCCAGTAACGAGGCCAAAAACCAGCTGATAGAGGCCATGGAAGTTGAGATGCAGCAGGAAACTTCGCGGCGTCTCCGCGAGTGGGAAATAGGATTGAAAGAGAAAGCCGATGAGAAAGCTCGCGATATTTTATCACAGGCAATCCAGCGCAGCGCCTCTGAAATCGTGGCGGAGACTACGGTAGCCGTGGTGCCCATTCCCAGCGACGAGATGAAGGGCCGACTCATCGGTCGGGAAGGCCGTAACATCAGGACCCTGGAACAGGCCACTGGCGTTGACCTGATTGTTGACGATACCCCGGAAGCAGTAACCCTGTCCAGTTTCGACCCGGTGCGGCGAGAGGTGGCCCGCGTGGCGCTGACCAAGCTTGTCCTTGATGGCCGCATCCATCCGGCCCGCATTGAAGAAGTGGTCGCCAAAGCCAAGGAAGAAGTAGACGCGACTATCCTCAGCGCCGGCGAGCAAGCGGCTTACCAGGCCGGGGTACATGGCCTGCGCCCCGAACTGATTAAGCTGCTCGGCCGCCTGAAGTATCGCACCAGCTACGGACAAAATGCCCTGTCGCACAGTATTGAAACGGCTTACCTGGCCGGTATGATTGCTTCCGACCTGGAAACTGACGTTGCCATCGCCAAAAGGGCCGGCCTGCTCCATGACATCGGTAAAGCCGTTGACCGGGAAGTTGAGGGCACGCACGCGGCTATCGGGGCTGACCTGGTAAAACAGTGGGATAAATCACCCGAGGTGGTCCAGGGCATCGCCGAGCATCACCTTGAGACCGAGAATACCGGCCTGTGGGGCTTTATCATCTCCGCCGCAGATGCCATCAGCAGCGCCAGGCCGGGAGCGCGGCGCGAGTCGCTGGAGCGTTACCTGAAACGGATGAAGGCACTGGAAGACATTGCCGACGACTTCAAGGGAGTAGAGAAGTCTTACGCCATCCAGGCTGGCCGCGAAATCCGCATCCTGGTGAAACCGGAAGAGGTTGATGACCTGGGGGCGATGCGGATGGCCCGGGACATCGTCAAGAAGATCGAAGAAGGGCTGGAGTACCCGGGACAAATCAAGGTCACCGTGCTCCGGGAGACCAGAGCCATTGACTACGCCAAGTAAAAGAGATATGAAGACTATCCCCCAGACTTAATGAACGATGGAGAGTCCAAGAGAGGCGAAGCCTCTCTTATAAAGCCATTCCCCCTTCCCCTTACCAAGGGGAAGGGGGACAAAGGGGGATGGCATTACTAAGTAAAGCTAAAGGGG
>DAOWCR010000068.1 GCA_030639445.1 Dehalococcoidales bacterium | reverse complement strand
TATCGGCCTTCGGCTTCCTTCTCCATTTTTTTTTTTTCAAGCAAAAAACGGCAGACTAGATTTAGGCATGTGACTGGAGTCTAGCCCGTTATTCTTCCGATATTATTGGCCACCTTGGTGTGAGTGCCAGTTAGACCATGCTCCAACTCAACGTCAAGACCCATCCGGTACTGTTCCACGTCAAATTTACTCCAATCAATGCCCAGACTCTCGCCAATTCTTTTAGCTTCGTCAGTGCTGAAGTGTTTTTTAGCTGTCATTTCCGTCTCCCAAATTTCTATTTCTGAGACCATCGTAGCTCTGAACAAGGCAATTGTCAATGCCCCCGGCTTTTACTAATCGTCTTCCTTTCTCCACAAATCGTTTTTCCGGGTATGGCGGGACCATCTTACTTTGTCGTATCATGTGGGTATATTATAATTAATGTTTGGAGAGCGCTATGGCAGATGGGAGCCGTCAGCATCCGGGCCTGGGCGAGGCCGCCGGCCAGTTTCTGGCCGGATTATCATCCGTGGAAAGGGAAACCAGCCAGCCGGAGGTTTACAAATTTGTCCGCTGGTACGGCTGGGAACGGCCTTTTGCCGGGCTCACCGCCCCGGAAGTAGCCAACTACGCCGAGCGGCTATCGCTCTCGGATACCGACTACGGTAAAAAGCTGGAGCTGATACGGGCTTTCCTGGCTTACGCCAGAAAGGCGGGCTGGAGCAAGACGAACCTGGCCACCCATCTCAAGGCCAAAAAGACCAGAGCCGGCCCGCCACCCGCCGCCCGGCAGAACCGGCCGGAGGTGGTCCCGCTAACCCGGGAAGGATACGCGGAACTGGAGACCGAGTTGTCCGTCCTGAAGAACAAGCGCCCCCAGCTCATCGAGGAAATGCGCCGGGCGGCCGCCGACAAGGACTTCCGCGAGAATGCCCCTTTAGCCGCCGCCAGAGAGCAGCGCGGGCATCTGGAGGGTCGCATCCGGGAACTGGAAGAGACACTGAAGGCGGCCACGACTATTAACGGTGACCGGAAGTCAACCCTCAAGACAAATATCGGGGATAGCCTTCTCCTGTGTGACCTGGCCTCCGGGGAAGAGCTGCGCTATATCATAGTCAGTCCCAGAGAGGTGAACCCCACCCAGGGTAAAATTTCCAGTGCCTCCCCCCTGGGCCAGGCGCTTACCGGCCGCGGCGAGGGCGAGACCGTGGAGATAACCGTGCCGGCGGGCAAGCTGCGTTACCAGATTAAACGCATCGAGCGCTAGGGCCAGGTTAATAACCGATACCGGATATGGTATAATTCTGGGTAGTCTGGGGATATAGCTCAATTGGGAGAGCGCTGCGTTCGCATCGCAGAGGTCGGGGGTTCGAATCCCCCTATCTCCACTTTCTTAATACCCTGGCTCAGGCTTCATTAAACTCCGGCTGGTATTTTACCGTCCCGCTGCGTCCGGCCAGTGTTCCCTCCCGGAGCCCTGAGACCATGAAGGCTTCGTCCGGAACTTCGTATTCACACTTAATACCATAAGTGCTGGCCGGAACGAAACCGAAACGCGGGTAATAGTCCGGATGACCAAGAACCACCACTATTTCGTGACCCAGGCGCTTACATTCTTCAAGCCCGGCACGAACCAGCTGCGAACCGATACCTCTCCCCTGGTGGGCCGGTAAGACCGCCATCGGGCCGAGGCCCATGGCAGTAAAACTAAGACTTTCCGATTCGATGGTCACCGGACTGAATAAGATGTGCCCCACCACCCCGTCTTCACCGGTAGCCACCAGCGAAAGCGTAAATGCCTCCCGGGAGTGAAGTCTTGCCACCAGGTCTGCTTCCACTGTGCTGCCAAACGCCTCTTCATTAACCTGACGAATAGCGGCCGCGTCTTCCGGTGTCTGCGGGCGAATAGTCATCAAAAGAACCTGCCCTTCATTAAAGGTACGGCGAGGTCTGCGGAAACTTCAAGCCGAACCGGTCGGTCATCTCCCGCCTGATTTCGCGGTCAAGGTCAACACACTCTCTGGTGGGGGCTCCGGTGGCCTCGTGGTAACACTCCTGGTATCTCTGACCGGTGGGCGGATCGGCTATCCTGTCCTCGTACTTCTCCAGCAGCGCCGCCACTATACCGTTCGCCTCCTGGCGGCTCATACCGGCCACGGCGTGCGCCACCCCGTTGCCAAAGATATCCTCAATAGGGCCGCTGTGGTCCACAATCACCCCCCGGGAAGGAGGCCCCATCTCGATGGAGCTGCCGGAGACCACCGCCCCGATAACCCAGGCCGCATGCTCGTAATAGCCCATCTCGGTCATCGGCCCGGCGACGGCATAGCCGGGGCTGACCATCGGCAAAGGACTGTGGCGGGTGATGGCCTGCGTGGCCAGGCTCCGTGCCCAAATCGTATTCCGGTTGGAGGTGGTACCCAGCTCGAAAGGAACGACCAGCGGATGCTGCACCGCCCCGCGCAGGACCAGCAGGTCTACCGGATTGTAGGCGGCCACCACTACCGCCACCCCCGCCGGCCCGCCGGCGAGACCGCCCAGGATGACCCCGTTCTCGGCGAAACCACGGCTCCCGGTGGCCAGCCAGTAGGCCACCTTATTCAGCGCATCAAGGTCAACCTTCAATTCGTGGACCGTCCCTATCTCCAGGAAATCGGTCTTCGGGTTCCCGAAACGGTGACCGGCAATATGCTCCTGGGCCCGCACCGCGCTGGCGACCTCATTGACCGCGGCCATTCCCGGACGCCCGGCCCGGCGCAGAGCCTCACGGGTCAGCAGCACCGTCCGGATAGCGCCCTCTATCCCCAGAGGACTGCCGGCCACCAGGTCCTGGCCGTCCACGTAGGTCAGGCAGGGCGCCGTGATACCGTCAGAAAGAGAGTCCCCGGCATAGGTCTTCACCACGTTCATCAGAATCCACTCGCTGGATACCGGCCCCGCGCCGGAACCGGAGCACCAGGGTAGCGTCTCAGCTTCGGGGAAACGCCGGGGCACTGTCCGGGCGTCTCTACCCTCCCCAAACACCACATCACGCGGCCTCGCTGACAGGGCGCCTTCTATCTCTTCCCCGGTGAAGAGAATCCGCCGCTCGGTATCCAGACAATACATCCCCGTCTCACCGATAAATTCCAGCGCCGCCGCCCATACCCTGTCGGCCAGGTCATCATCCGCGGGCACCGGATTCTGCGGGTCATATTCAATGTCGTATTTCGCCAGCACTTTCCGCAGGTTCGGCACGAAAACGTCAAGGTCAAAATCACGCTCGGTGCAGATTGGGCCGGTGAGCGCCCTCTCCACCACAGTGGCAAAACTTATCATGGCCTGACCTCCGTAGATATATTTTCCCGGTTACTGACCCCGCTGCCAGAGAAACCTCGCCCCCGGCTTTCTGCGGACTGACGAGCCGTCAGGAAAAATCGAAAGCGGGAACTTTTCTCCCCCGGGCTTTCTCATAGACCAGTTTAGCACAAATTATATCCTGAATGGCCAGTCCTGTCGAGTCAAAAACGGTAATCTCCTCATTATTTTCACGGCCTTTCTTCTTTTCCGTGATAACCTCACCCAGAGTGCCATAGATTTCCCCGGCTCTTATCAGGCCCGCCGCTAACGGAACATTGATTTCCCCGGAATGACACGCCTGCTCGACATCATCAACGACAATTTTGGCCCCCGCCAGCAAGCCCGACTCAAGCTCCTGCTTGCCCCTGGCATCGGCCCCGATGGCATTGATATGAGTTCCCGGCCGGACACACTGCTCCGAAACAATCGGCTTCCGGGAAGGAGTGGTGGTAACCACAATGTCAGCTTCAGTGGCCGCCTCGACAGTCTCAACAGGATAGATATTTACTTTCAATTCCGTCCCCATCTTGGCCGCATACTTCCGGCTGGCCACTTTATGTAAATCAAATACCCGCACTTCTTCCATCTCCGGTAACACTTCACTTATCGCCCGCAGCTGCGCTTCGGCCTGGACACCCGCCCCGACCATCCCGATAACGGACGAGTCTTTCCTGGCCAGGTATTTGACGGCGACACCCCCGGCCGCCCCTGTCCTGACCTCGGTAATATAGGTACCGTCCATGATGGCCAGAGGGCAGCCGGTATCCGCATCGCACAACAAAATCGTGGCTAAAACGGTCGGCAGATTGCGTCTCCAGTTATCCGGATACACACTTACCCATTTCACTCCGGCAGCCCCTTCAATGTAAGCCGGCATAGCTCTGAAATCACCCTGACCGGAAGGAATGTCCAGGTATATCTTCGGAGGCATAACGGCTTTTCCCTCGGCCTGTATCTGAAAAGCATGCTCCACCGCTTCCAGCGCGGCCGGCATGGTAAGCAGTTCTTGAATTTCGTGCCTCCCTATTATTAACACTCCGGACGTGACCACCGGGCTATTCCCGTAGTTATTCATTATTGTCTCCTTTTCCTGCACCGGGCACCGGACCCTATTTTTACTTATCCAGTATCTCTACACACTTGTTACCACGAAATACCTAACCTGTCAAACTATTGACCGTATTATTTTCCGAAAAACGCAAAGAAATATGATCAATATAACAGCTCATTAATCCGATTAAAACGTAATTTTTCATCTTTTTTATATATCTTTTTTACATTAATCGTAATACCGTCTTGACTTATTGCTGAAGGTTCTTTATAATTCGGCACAAATATATATCGGCGAGGCGGCCATGGTTGACGAACTTGACCAAAAACTGATAGCGGCGCTACAAAAAAACGGTAGAGAGGGCTATGTCGAACTGGCCAGGAAGCTGGGGGTCGTTGAAGGCACGGTGCGGAAAAGGGTCAAGAACCTTCTGGGCAAGGATACCATCAAGATAACGGCCGTACCCAACATGCGCAAGCTGGGTTACGGTTTCATCGGTATCATGGGTCTGCAGGTCAGGATGGAGGACCTGAGAAAGGTGGCCGACAACCTGGCCAAGAACCGACATGTGTGCTACCTGGCATTTGTCGCCGGCCGGTACGACCTCATGGCCATCGTGGTAACCCGGTCACCGGAAGAACTCTCCCGGTTCATTGAAAGGGAAATTTCGGCTATCCCCAGTATTTTAAGGACGGAAACTTATATCAACCTGGACATTATCAAAGGGGCACCGGGCCAGCTGGATACCACCCGGCTGGTCAATAACCTGGAACACGTCGACGATAAAGAAGCCTGACACCGGTGACATCAGGAAAAGCCCGGGGCAATAACCGGGTTTTTTATGCTGACCTGAGGAGTTTCCTCAGGTCAAAAAGGGCGTAGTAGGCCGCCCTCTTTTTCATCTGGTACAGCCTTCCCGAGTAGCGCTGCACCACCGGTTTACCGGTCGACTCGCGGTCAATGGCGATAAACACCGTGCCCGGCAGTGTCTCGCCTACCGGTTCGGTATAACCCTCGATGCCAATGCCAATACTGGCACCCAGTTTCTGACGCGCCAGAACCGCCATGGCCGCGGCCAATTCGGCGCTGGGCTCGCCGGCCACCAGTCCGGCATCGATACCCAGGGCAACTTTAACCTGGTCCGTGGCGGCCACTATCCCGCCCTTAAAGTAACTCTGGCTTCCGGGAGCACTCGCCAGGGTATGTGCCAGATAACCGCTAGTGAAAGATTCCGTCACCGCCAGGGTCAAACCCCGGGCGACAAGTAACTGCCCCACGACGCTCTCCTGCGTCTCATCGTCCACCCCCCAGATGGCGTCACCCAGTATTTTCCTGATTTCGGCTTCCCGCCTGGAAATCAACTCTTCCGCTTCCCGGCGCCGCGCCGCCTTGGCGGCAATGCGCAGATAGATTCCGTCCAGCTTGGCATAGGTCGCCAGGGTGGGATTGGGGGAGGACATCAAAGGCGCCACCAGCTCGTCCACCTTGGCTTCGGTCAGGCTAAAGGTCTTGAGCATCCGGGACAGGATAATGGCCCCGGTCTTCTCCTGCAACCGGGGAAATACCTGGTTCTGCCACATAAACTGCATTTCACTGGGCGGGCCCGGCATGGCCACGATCATCCGCCCGTCTCTCTCCACCCACCACCCGGGCGCCGTGCCCTGGGGATTGGGAATGGCGGCGGCGGAGGGGATAAGGGTCGCCTGCTTGATATTGCTCGCGGGCATCTCTATGCCGCGTTGCGTAAAATAGTCGACAATGCTCTGCTTCAGGGCCGGGTCAACCTCCGGTTCTTCCCCGAAAAGGCCGGCAATAGCTTCCCGGGTAATATCGTCCTGCGTCGGGCCCAGACCTCCGGTGGTGATAATGACATCTGACCTCTCCCAGGCCTGTCTCAGGGCGCCGGACAGCCTCTCCGGGTTATCACCCACCGCCGAAGTAAAAAAAAGGTCAATCCCGAGCAAAGATAGTTGATTCGCCAGAAACGGGGTATTGGTATCAACTATTTCGCCCAGAAGTAGTTCCGTCCCGATAGAAAGAATCTCCGCTTTCATTCGGCCGCCTTTAACATCGTGATTTCAAGCACCCTTTCTCCGGCTACTCGGGCAGCTTTGCCAGGCCGCTAACCTCTCTGAGCAGGTTAATAAAGTAACGGAAGCTTTCAAAAGATACATCAGGCGGAGTTGCGTGGTCGATGCCGGGGAAGAAGGCGCCCGTCTCCACGAGATAGGGCACCTTGGACATAACC
>DAOWCR010000067.1 GCA_030639445.1 Dehalococcoidales bacterium | reverse complement strand
TTTAGAAGAGGGGTTAACACCCCTCTTAAACACCCCTGATGTCTAATCCTTCAAAGGAGAGGGGGGAATGTTTTGAGAAGAGGGGCTCTGCCCCTCTCAAACACCCCGCATTATTAGTTCAGCCCCTCATTCTTAACCCAAAGCAAGGAGAGTCAAAGAGAGGCGGAGCCCCTCTTACTAATTCTCTCCCCCTCTCCTTGTTTAAGGAGAGGGGGATACAGGGGGTGAGGTCACCTTATAAAATCTAAAAGAGGGGGTAGGTTACCAGCCAGTGTCAAACCTGAATATATTTGTCCCAACAGGCAAATATATGCTATTATAAATGCACATCCTGATAGCACCAGGCTTCATTCGTCACCAGACCCGACAGGAAAAAAGATAGATGCCCAAGATTTATTTTATTGACGTGACCAACCGAGACGGAGTCCAGACAGCCAAGCTCGGCCTTTCCAAACTGGAAAAGACCCTGATAAACATGTACCTCAACGAGATGGGGGTCTTTCAGTCCGAGTTTGGCTTCCCCACCACCCGGCACGAGACCCACTACCTGCAGGCCAACCTGGAGCTGGCGGAAATGGGAGTCCTGAAACCCATCCATCTGGGAGGATGGATAAGAGCCGTGGCCGGTGATGTGGAGACCACTTTCAAACTGGTGCCCGGCATCCGGCATCTCAATCTCTCGATATCGACATCAAGCCAGATGATTGACGGCAAATTCCAGGGGAGAAAGAAAGAAGATGACATCATAAACGACATGACCGAGGCGGTGGACGCCGCCCGGGCTCATGGCGCCGAGACGGTGGGCGTCAACGCCGAAGATGCCTCCAGAACCGATATGAAGTTCCTGGTCAAATTCGGCCTGACCGCCAGAGACCACGATGCGGCCAGATTCCGGTACTGCGATACCCTCGGCTACGATAACCCGTTCACCATCTACGAAGCCACCAGGGCACTGGCCGAGAATATCGGTCTGCCCATTGAGATTCACTGTCACGGCGACCTGGGCATGGCGGTGGCTAATTCGGTTGCCGGGGCCAAAGGGGCCATTGACGGCGGGCAGGACGTTTACCTCAACACCACGATTAACGGCGTCGGCGAAAGAGCGGGAAACGCCGACCTGGTGGCCACCGTCCTGGCCGTAACCAAGTCAAAGGAGTTTGCCGAGAAATATCCGCTGGGCAAAAAGATTAATTTATTAAAGTCATCAAAGATAGCCGAGTTCGCCAGCTATGCCTTCGGGATACCGATTCCGATGAACCAGCCGGGCGTCGGCGCCAATGCCTTTGCCCATTCCTCCGGGATACATGCCGACGGCGTCTTAAAGGACCCGGAAAACTACGAACTGTATGGCTACGAAGAGCTGGGCCGCGGCAAACCCAAGTTCGTGGAAACGGGCCGGGAAATTATCGCCGGACAGTACAGCGGGATATCCGGCTTCGGCCACATAATGGGCAAGATGGAGGTATCCTTTTCCAGCCGGGAAGAGGCCAACGAGATTCTGGAGCTAGTCCGCTACGCCAACGTAGAATCGCAAAGACCACTGGTCGAGGATGAACTGCTCTTTATCGCCAAGTACCCCAAAATCGCCAAAAAGCTGTTAACCCTAACTCCGTTAGATTAGCGATGCGGACAGGAATAAACGGGAGGCTGTTTCTAAACAGCCTCCTTTTATTTGTACGGAATATGCTATTATAGTGTTGAACTACGAGCATGCCAGAGGTAGAAGTTATGGCGGACCAGGCACTAGTCAGGCTGGATGATATCTGGGTGCATTACGACGGTGCGCCGGCGCTGGAGGGCATAAACCTCTCCGTCAAATCCAGCGGTTTCCTCGGCATTATCGGCCCCAACGGCGGTGGTAAGACCACCCTGCTCAAGGTTATCCTGGGACTGGTAAAGCCGACCCGCGGCCGGGTCTCGGTAATGGGGAAAAACCCCGAGCGAGGCCGCAAATTCATCGGTTATATTTCCCAGTACAACCTCTTTGACCGGGACTTCCCGATAAGCGTTGCCGAGGTGGTGCTCATGGGGCGTTACGGCAGGACCGGGCTGTTCCGTCACTATAGCGAAGAGGACAAAAAGGCGTCAATGGCCGCCCTGAAAACGGTGGACATGCTGGATTATAAGGACCGGCAAATAGGCCGACTCTCCGGCGGGGAACAACAGCGAATATTCATTGCCCGGGCGCTGGCGACCAGTCCGAAATTGCTCCTGCTCGATGAGCCCACCGCCAGTATTGACCCGGCGATGCAAGCCGGATTTTACGAGCTCCTGGAGAAATTAAAACATAATATAGCCATAGTCATGGTTTCCCATGATATCAGCGCGGTTTCCATATATGTGGATGAAATCGCCTGCCTGAACCACCAGTTGTTCTACCACGGCTCAAAAGAGGTATCCGCCGAGGAGCTGGCCAAGACCTATCAGTGCCCGGTACAGCTCATCGCCCACGGTATCATCCCCCACCGGGTATTAAAGGAACATTAGCCGTGCCGGAAGTGCTTCAGTATGAATTTATGTAGCATGCGCTGCTTGCCGGCCTGCTGGCAGCGGTTGCCTGCGGCATTGTCGGCGTCTACGTGGTGATAAAGAAAATCGTCTTTATCAGTGGCGGAATTGCCCATGCCTCCTTCGGCGGCATTGGCCTGGGCTATCTCCTCGGCATAAACCCGGTCCTGGGCGCCATATTTTTCACCACCGCCTCCGCCCTGGGTATCGGCCTGGTAACCCGGCGGACAAAACTCCCCGAGGACACGGCCATCGGCATCCTGTGGGCCATGGGGATGGCGCTGGGCATAATTTTTATCGGCCTGGCCCCGGGCTATGCCCCCGACCTCTTCAGTTATCTCTTCGGCAACATTCTGACCGTGCCTGCCTCCGATTTGCTGCTGATGCTGATTCTGGATATTATCATAATTATCCTGGTGTGCCTGCTCTACAAGGAATTCCTGGTCCTTTCCTTCGACGAGGAGTTCAGTACCGTCAGCGGAGTCCCCACCGAACGCCTGTACCTCCTGCTGCTGTGCCTGATTGCCCTGACGGTCGTCGTATTAATCAGGGTGGTCGGCATAATACTGGTCATTGCCCTGCTCACCATCCCGGCGGCACTGGCCCGGCAGTTCACCCACAGCCTCAAGAAGATGATGCTGCTGGCCATTCTGGCCGGGGCCGTGTTTACCTTCAGCGGACTGTGGCTTTCCTATGTGCTTGATTTAGCCTCCGGGGCAACGATTATCCTGGTCAGTGGCACGGCGCTGTTCATTTCCTTCGGGATTTCCAGGCTGCGGAGCAAGACCAGGGGTTTAAACCATCAACCGCCGGGGACTGCCTGAGGCAAGAGATTACTTATGCCCCTCACCCTTTTTACGTTTTTAATTTGTAACCCCATCCCCCTTGATATTTATAAGGGAACCCACCTCTTTTGAGATTAATGTGATAACCCCATCCCCCTTTATCCCCCTTCCCCTTGGTAAGGGGAAGGGGGAGGATAAAAAAGAGGGGCTGGCGCCCCTCTTAAACTCCCCACGTTATTAATCTGGAGTAAAGAGAGTCTAATAGAGGCGAAGCCTCTCTTACAAAATTATTCCCCCTCTCCTTAATTCAAGGAGAGGGGGACAAAGGGGGTGAGGTCACCATATATTCCAATAGGAAGAGGGCCGGGGAAACAGGTTACCAGATACCCCCATTAAGCTAAAGGTTGCCCCTCCAGAGCAGATAACCTATAATTGGAGGAAAATCACCTGTAAATGAATGGAGGAAAAATGAGACTCCGCATTACCACCCTGACGGAAAATACGGCCGGCGTGCCTGACCTGCTGGCCGAGTGGGGACTGAGTCTCCTAGTAGAAACAGAAAAAGCGGTTATCCTGTTCGATACCGGATGCAGTTTCACCGCCAGCTATAACACCGATAACCTGTCTATTGACCTGAACCGAGTCGACAAAATTGTCCTGAGCCACGGTCACTATGACCACACCGGCGGTCTGCGCCAGATTCTGCGCCGGATGAAAAAAGAGGTAGAGGTAATCGCCCACCCCGATATCTGGACCGCCAAATACCGCCGCCGCCAGGGGAAAAAAGATAAATACGTCGGTATACCTTTTCAGCGTCAGGAACTGGAAAGTCTCGGCGCCCGCTTCACCCTGACCACCAAACCGTTAAAAATAGCGGACAATATCATGACTACCGGCGAGGTACCTATGGTAACCGACTACGAAGAGATAGATTCGGCGCTGTTTGTGAAAGAGGACACCGGCTGGCAGCAGGACAAGGTTCGGGATGACCTGTCGCTCATTATCACTACCGGGCCGGGCCTGGTGGTCGTGCTGGGCTGTGCCCACCACGGTATGATTAATACTCTGTACCACGCCCAGCAGCTTGCCGGCATAAAACGGATATACGCCGTTCTCGGCGGCGCCCACTTAATCAGCGCTTCCCGGGAGCGAATCCGGCTAACCATCGCGGCGCTGAAAGAGCTGGACGTGCAGAAACTTGGTTTATCGCACTGCACCAGCCTGCCGGCCGCCGGTCTTTTAGCCCAGGAGTTCGGCGACAGGTTTTTCTTCAACAATACCGGCACCATCTTTGACCGATTAAAGGAGTAGTCACGAATCTTTCAGTTCAAATAGCCCCCAAACACCAGAAAGGATTATTGCTCGCTAATCCGGTAATGACCGCCGCCGGCACTTTTGGCTATGGCACCGAATACCGCCATATATTTGATATTCAAAAGCTGGGGGCTATCGTGTGCAAGGGGACTACCCTGGCTCCCAGGGAGGGAAACCCGCAGCCACGGCTGGCCGAGACTGCCTGCGGACTGCTTAACTCAATCGGCCTGCAAAACATCGGTGTGAAGGCCTTAATCCGGGAAAAGGCGCCGGTCTGGGCCGACTGGCGTGTGCCGGTTATCGTTAACATTGCCGGGGAAACGGTTGACGATTATGCCCGGCTGGCCGGCGAGCTGGAGGGCGTTGCCGGCATCAGCGGCCTTGAGGTAAACATCAGCTGCCCCAACGTTAAAGCTGGTGGCGCCGAATTCGGCGCCAGCCCCGGAACAGCTGCCAGGGTAACCGCGGCGGTCAAAGCGGCTACTTCCCTCCCGCTGCTGGTCAAGCTCACCCCAAACACCGGTGAAATCGCCCAAATCGCGGCCGCCGTGGCGGAAGCCGGTGCCGATGCTCTTTCCCTGATTAACACCGTCAGGGGCATGTACATTGATATCACCACGCGTCAGCCTTTACTGGGCAACCGGACCGGCGGCCTTTCCGGACCGGCGATAAAGCCGATAGCGCTATCCATGGTCTACGAGGTAGCCGGCGCCGTGGCAATACCTGTCATCGGCTGCGGCGGCATCACCACCGCCAACGATGCCCTGGAGTTTATCATGGCCGGGGCCAGCGCCGTCCAGATAGGCACGGCCACTTTCGCCAATCCCCGCGCTTCGCTGGATGTCCTAAAAGGAATAGAGCAGTTCATGAAGACAGAGGCAATAGAAGACATCGTTGCGCTTATCGGGGCGGCGCGGCACCAGGCTAAGGAAAAGATGGGTCGGTCAGAAATAAGGGACGACTGAGATTGAGACTGAAATGCATCATCTTTGTCCTTTTTCTGCTGCCATTTGTTTCCGGTTGCCAGACACCCACACCAGCTCCATTGCCGGCAACGGTGCCGGCACCCTCCGGGCCGGAAATTATTACCTTCCCCGATGCTAACCTGGAGACAGCCCTGAGGACCGCCCTTTTCCAGGAGGGCATCAGAAGAAAAGACGCAGTGCTCACCCACAAACCACAGGATGAGGCGTTGACCGCCGCGGAACTGGCTAAAATTACCAGGATGGAGGCCGGAAGCCGCCATATTGTTGACCTCTCCGGCCTGGAGTACTGTACCAACCTGACGGAACTCCGCCTTCCGGATAACCGGATAAGTGACCTTTCCCCCCTCGCTTCCCTGACCGGTCTCGCCCAGCTCGACCTCGGGGGGAATCAGATAAATGATATCTCCCCCCTCGCTTCCCTGACCGACCTTACCGAACTTGGCCTTTACGCCAACCAGATAAGCGATATCTCCCCCCTGGCTTCTCTCACCGACCTGACTGGCCTCTACCTTTTCCGAAACGAGATAAGCGACCTCTCTGCACTCGCCTCTCTGACCAACCTGGCCGAACTTGACCTTTATGCCAACCAGATAAGCGATATTTCGCCGCTGGTAGAGAACGATGGACTGGGACCGGGAGACTTCGTCAGACTTAAAGATAACAACCTGAAACTGAGTGAAGACTCGGAAGATGCGGCCAATATTAAAGCCCTGCGGGATAGAGGAGTATCCGTTATTCCCGAACCGTAAAAGGCCGGCCATAAAGAAATCAGCCACAAGATAAGCTGCAATGCTTGGGAAAAAGGGGTTGAGGATATTGGTGAGATTACCGGGGCGGGGCGAGGGTAAAGAATTAATTCAGTTCCGTATTCAGGCTACCCAGTATTTCCTCTTCTCTCCCCCTCATCTGGCGTTCCGGTTCCGGGCGGTCATGGTCACAGCCCAGCAGGTGCAGCACACCGTGAATAATAAGAATAGCCATCTCTTTCTTCACGGAATGCCGGCGCGCCTGCGCCTGTATTACCGCCTGGGGACAAGAGATAACGACTTCACCGAGATGACGCACA
>DAOWCR010000079.1 GCA_030639445.1 Dehalococcoidales bacterium | reverse complement strand
CGCTGTCCTGCTCGGTGCACAGTCCTTCGTAGGTCGCCCGTGATTCATCCTGGGGGATTCTGGGCGCTTGGCCCTGCCTGATTAGCTCCAGGCTCTCCATTATGGCCGCTATCCCCATCGGGAAAAGCTTATCAAAATAGAGCGACCCCACCGTGTCATCCGGTGCAATCTCCACCTCTTTCTGCAAGAGAATGGAGCCGGTGTCTATTCCCCTGTCGGGCCACAGAATGGTAATCCCGGTCCTGGTCTCACCATTAATGACCGCCCAGTTAATGGCACTCCCCCCGCGGTGCCTGGGGAGCAGGGAGGGGTGGTATTGAATGGTCCCCAGTCCGGGGTAATTCAAGATGGACTCGGGGAGAATATCGGTGACGAAAGCCATAATGTTCAGGTCCGGATTCAGTTTGGTGTATTGGTCATAGACTTCCGGGGCGCGCATCTTTTCGGGCTGAAAGACGGGCACGCCGAGCCGAAGCGCCAGTTCCTTCAGCGGGTTTGCCCTTCCCGGAACATCGGGTGGGGTGTAAACGCCGACTACCTCTTCGCCGCTTTCGGCCAGCTTCTGGAGGGTTTTTTCGCCGAAGGCGGCCTGCCCTAGCAAGACGATGCGCATTCCTGCCGACTCCTCATCACTGGCGGGAGAGACGCCTGCGGTTACAGACCATCACGCTGCCCAGCTTAACCGATAGAATCAGGCTGGTCGGGTCGGCGGTGCCCTTTCCCGCCTTGCCAAAGTTAGTCCCGTGGTCTACCGAGGTCCGGATAATGGGCAGGCCCAGGGTGACATTGACGCCCTCGGTGATGCCCAGCATTTTAAGGGCGATATGCCCCTGGTCATGATACATGGCGATGGCGGCATCGAACTGTCCCTCTGAAGTGCGCAGGAACGCGGAATCGGGCGGCAGCGGCCCGGTGACGTTAAATCCCTGCCGGCGCGCCTCTTCAATGGCCGGCGTGATGTATTTTATCTCCTCATCCCCGAAAAGACCCCCCTCCCCGGAATGAGGATTAAGGCCGGCCACGGCCAGGCGCGGCTCGGCCACGCCCATCTGCTTTACCGCTTCATCGGTCAGTCTGATTACGGTAATTATTCTCTCCGGACGCACCAGCTCAATCGCTCGGAGCAGCGAGACATGAGTGGTCACGTGGCTCACCCGCAGTTTCCCGGAGGCCAGCATCATGGCCACCTCGGAGGCCCCGCAAAGCTCCGCCAGCAGCTGGGTATGGCCGTCATAATGATAGCCGGCTTTATTCAAAGCCTCTTTATTTATGGCCGAGGTCACGATGGCGTCAACCTCGCCGGCCAGGGCCATCTCCGTGGCCAGCTTGATACACTCGTAGGCCGCCTTTCCGGCCATGGGGTCAACCCGGCCCCTGGTCAGGCGGTCAAGCTGAATATTGTGCAGGTCAATAACCTCGATGACGCCCTCCCGAAACGAGGCTTCCGCCAGTTTCTCAATGGCTCTTACCTCGCCGGGAACCCCGGTAATCTCCAGGGCAGCCTGCATCGTGGCCGCATCGCCAATCACCACCGGACGAGATACCGCCCTCACTTCGAGGTCGGCCAGGGTCTTGGTGATTATTTCCGGCCCGGAACCGGCGGCATCACCCATGGTAATGGCCAGCCGGGGTTTATACTCTTCATTCATAATAAATGACCTTTCTCCAGATAGGCTATTGACTTTACCAGGGCCTCTTCCGTGCCGAAGCCGCCCGCCTTGGTCACCACCCGCATCCCCTCGCCGGGACCGCCCACAAGCTCACCCGCCGGGACACCCGGCTCCACCTCACCCAGGACGGAAATGGCCACCACGGAGAGACGGCGGCAGACCTCCACGGCGATATCTCCCCCGGAAAGAAACAGGCCGGCACACTTCCGGGTGACCAGCAGGCCGGCCACCACCTCGGCGATGAGGACTGGTATCGATTGCTTCAAAGCGGGCGTATACCGGGAAAAGGTGGAAGAGGTGGCCAGCCCTTTCCCCTTTTCCAGAAGTCGGTTAGCCTCGGCCAGTATGCCAGCAATCCTCCCGGCGGCGATATCCTCCTGGCTCAGGTGCTCAACCTCCAGATTCAAGACAGGCAGGCCGAATTCCTCCTCGGCTTTGCGTAGCTGGTTCGCCGCCACCTGATTACGGGTACCAACGGCTACCAGTGCCGGCCCGGCCGGCCGTTTTGATGGCTTCGCCTTGCCGGCTTCCGGCGCTCCGGTGAGTAGATGCAGTTCCCGGGTCAGACCTCCGGAGCCACAGAGCAGCCAGCGTCCTTTGGCCAGAGCCGCCGCCCGGACGATACCGGTAAGGTGAAACTGCCGGGTAACATCGCAAACTATGATGTCCGGCGACATCCCGTTGATTCGGCGATAGAGAGACTCCGGCCCGGCCATAATATCGGCCACACCAACGCTGCCCACCCGACGCCCGGTTGTCTCTTCGAGCAGGGTGGGAATATGTGACTCCTTCACCGGAGATATCGGGTCGCTGGCAAACTGGGTCTCCGTCACCGCCATCCCGTCCACGAACAGCACCCCCGCCACCGTAGTCCGGCCCACCGCCGGGAAAGCCGGCGCCACGATAACCTTCTCGCCGTCCATCTCGGCCATAGCCGCTTCCAGTTCCACGCCGATGTTGCCCCTCAGCGTGGAGTCTATTTTTTTATAGACGACCCTTCCCGCCAGGCTCCGGACCGCCTTCCTCACCCGCCCGCGGGCGACATCCGGGTCTTCGGCCCGGCTACTGGTATTAACCACCACGACATCGGCGGTGGCAGGGAAACCGGGGTCCAAAATGACTACCGTGCCCAGACCCAGACTGGCAAAGTAGCCACTGCTGTCCATCGCCCCCGTCAGGTCATCGGCCACGATGCCCAGTCTCTGCTCGGTCACTGTTCTCCTCCGGGTCAGGGATAGAGCAATATCTTGCCTGCTTCTCCGCTTTTAGCCAGCTCCAGCGCCTTGGCAAAATCAGACAGGGGCATGCGGTGGGTGATTACCGGCATGGGGTCGAACTTCCCCGAGTCCAGCAGGTTCTGCATGTCATACCAGGTCTGCCACATCATCCGTCCGGTGCTGCCGAAGACCCTGGCTTCCTTGTAGATAATCTCAGTGGTAAGGTCCAGCTCCACCGGCCCCGAGGGCAGGCCCACCAGGCTGACCCGGCCTCCCCGCCGCACCACCCGGAAGGTCGACTGTATCGCCCTGGCGTTACCGCTGATATCGATGGAGACATCCACCCCTCTCCCGCCGGTAGCCTCCAGAATGGCCTTGGCGGCATCCTCTTTGGTCGGATTAATCAATACCGCATCGGGGGCAAACCGGGGGACCATGTTCAACCGCGTGGCCACCGGCTCCACGGCGAATATCTTACTGGCCCCCCAGGCAGCGATGGAACCGAGTCCCAGCAGGCCGATAGGCCCGCAGCCGAAAACGGCCACGGTCCGGTTGTTGACTTCTCCTTTGAGAATCCCGTTCACGGCCACTCCCCACGGTTCCAGGATGGCGCCCAGGTCAGGATTGGTGTCCCTGGGTAATTTCCAGCCGCAGACCGCCGGAATTTTGGCATATTCGGCAAAAACACCGTCGGTGTGCACGCCGACAATGGCCATCTTCTCGCAGATATGCTGCAGCCCGGTGCGGCACATGAAGCAGGTCTCGTCCGGGATATGAGTCTCCACCGCCACCAGGTCGCCAAGTACAAAATTCGTCACCTGATTCCCCACCTTCACCACCTCGCCGCAGGTCTCGTGACCGAAAATCATCGGCGGCTTGATTCTGGCCTGGGCAAAGGGCGTCCAATCATTGATATGGATGTCCGTGCCGCATATCGCCGCCGCCTTTACCTTAAGCAAAACATCTTTCGGGCCAGGTTCCGGAATATCAACCTCTACCAGTTCGGCTCCGGGAGCCTTTTCTTTTTTCATCACCGCTTTCATACTGTTCGGTTCCCCCTTTTCAAAAGCTAACCTAGATTATACACCGATGGTTCCCTACGGGCAAGCCGATAAGAACCGGGTAAGACCGGCCGCCATTTCCCCGGAAACAGGCGGACCTGTTTTTGACAAAAAAATACCGCCTGTGCTATGATACGGTCAGTTGCCCTGCCGAAAAGAAGTATGAGAAAGAACCTGACCAAGGAAAAAATTAACGCCGGCGAGACCGCTTACGGCGTTTTTGTTAATGTGGGGTGCCCGTCCATCGTCGAGATTCTAGGCCTTATCGGCTTTGATTTCGTCCTCCTGGATACCGAGCACGGCCCGATGGACCTGGAGACCTGCGAAAATATGATACGGGCCGCCGATAATGTCAATGTTACCCCCATTATCCGCATCGCCATGAATATCCAGCAGAACATCCTCCGTCATTTTGACATCGGCGCGCTGGGCGTGCTCATGCCGATGCTCAGAACCAGGGAAGACGCCGAGAACGTGGTGCAGTCGGTCAAGTACCGCCCTGAAGGCCGGAGAGGGCTGGCCGGGGTGAGGGCGAACTCCTGGGGACTCACCGGGCCCCTGGGCGACTACGTACAGGAAGCCAACCGCGAGACCCTGATACTGACCCAGATAGAGACTATGGAGGCGGTGGAAAACCTGGATGAGATACTCACCGTCCCGGGCATAGATGTTATCTTCATCGGGCCCAATGACCTCTCCGTCGCCATGGGCTACCCGGGCCAGACCAAGCACCCGGAAGTACAGGCAATGATAGAGAAGCTGGTGAAGAAGATACATGCCGCCGGCAAAGCCTCCGGCACCGTGGCTTACGACGTTGAAACCTTGAAGAAATGCCAGGAGCGCGGCTTCAGGTTCATTACCTATAATATCGTCCCGATGATAGTAAAGTCCGGCCGGGAATACCTGCAGGCTGCGCGGGGATAGTCCGGCCTATCCCAGGCCTCGAAGATTGACAAAATATTAGAGAGAAGCTACTATATCTGGCGGTAAGATGACGACCCCAAAAGACCCGGCTTCCGGGACTGCCCCACGGCGCTTTCACAAGAGCGGGACCATAAAAGTCAACATTGAAGTTATGTCATGGCTGAAAGATGATTTCGGCCACCAGAGCTGGGGCAAGTTGATTGTCGAGGAAACCGTCAGCCCGGGGACATCCATCATGGACCTGGCGCACCTCCTGGCGGACAAATATCCGGAATTCGGCCGGAAGGCCTTCACTGACCCGAAGCAGAGCTTTTTTGACTACTGCGCCGTTATCCTGAACGGCCGCTTCCTGTCGGCCCAGGCGGAACTGAATACGGAACTGAAAGAAGGCGACAATATAAAACTTTCCCCCGGCTTCTACGGGGGATGAGAGGAGAAACGCAAATATGAACGGTTCAACAGGCAAAATATTAAGAGTTGACCTCACCCGGGGGAAAACGTGGGACGAAGCGCTGGACGAAGCCACCCTCCGCAAGTACCTGGGCGGCACCGGCCTCGGCATGAAATACCTCTCGGAAGAGGTAGACCCCAGGACGGACTGGTCCGACCCCAAGAATATTTTTTACCTGGGCGCCGGCCCCCTGGGCGGCACCCGTATTCCGGGGTGCGCCACGATTTCCTTCGTCACCAAGGGTGCCATGACCAATGGTGCCACTTCCACCCAGGCCAATGGCAACTTCGGTGCCTATCTGAAGTGGTGCGGCTACGACGGCATCCTGGTCCAGGGAGCGTCCGCCAGCTGGAAGTACCTGTACCTGCGCGAGGGCGGCGTGGAACTCAGGGATGCCAGCCGCCTGAT